>CAZLIO010000012.1:0-11603 GCA_964559025.1 uncultured Pirellulales bacterium
TCCTAGAGAGGGTTTAAAAACATTTCCTGATTACTTTTTTACATTCAGTGATTTTTGGAACAATACCATAGAGTATCCAATTGATAGGAAGAATATAAAAGCTGTTGGTTTCCCTTTTTTTGAGTACCAGTTTGCGAAGTATAAGGGTTCATATAAAAAAGAACAAGTAGTTTTTATTTCCGATAGTAAGATTGGAATGAAATTAAGTAAGATTGCATTAGAGTTACGAAAGTTACTGCCAAATAACTTTAATGTGGTGTATAAACTACATCCTGAAGAATATGACATATGGAGAAGAACATACACCTGGTTAATTGGATGTAAAGGAATTGAAGTCATAGATCAGCATCAAGATAATCTATATAAATTGTTTGCTGAATCTAAATATCAGGTTGGTGTTAATTCGACAGCAATTTATGAAGGGATAGGATTTGGCTTAAAGACATTTTTAATTAGATTACCAGGTATAGAGCATATGGAATATTTAATAAATAATTCATTGGCAGTTGAAGTAAGAGATGCTATGGAATTGGAAAAAGGCATCAGAAATAAGAATACAAGTAGTATAGTTATAGATTTGTTTTTTAAAAATAATAGTATTACTAATATTATTGATAGTATAAAGGATATCGTAAACAAACCGTGTTGATACATTTAGAAGGTATTGAGAAACTATAATTAATAGTAGTCTTCAATATTAAAAAAATTATTATAAAATTAATGTTATGGAATACATAAAAACTCTAGGATATAAAATCTCTCGCTTAATTTTAGGGACTGCCCAGCTGGGAGCTGATTATGGAATAGCTAATAAAATGCGCCGGCCTTCGAAAGCACAAATTAAAAAAATTATTTTATTTGCTTTTGATAATGGTATAAATGTTCTTGATACTGCTTATGCTTATGGTAGAAGTGAGGAAATATTAGGAGATATATTATCTGAATACCCAAAGCGTAATAGAATTACTATTATAACGAAACTATCTCCGTTTAGAATTTCGTCTGAGGTAGAAAAAAACTTTATCATTAAACAAGTAAAAAAATCATTAACAACTTCACTTGATAGGCTTCATCTTAATTGTATACCTATTTATATGTTACATAGGACGAGCCATTTAAAATTTTCTGAAGGATTAATTGTAAATAGTCTTATTAAATTAAAGGAGAAAGGATTAATTAAACACATTGGAGTATCTGTATATACTCCCGATGAAGCAAATTATGCTCTATCAACAGAAGGAATTGAAGTTGTAGAAATTCCGTTTAGTGTATTTGATCAAAGATTAAAAAGAAATAAATTTTTTACATTAGCAAAAAAAAAGAGGATTACAGTTTTTGCTAGAAGTGTATTTTTACAAGGCTTGATATTAATGGATATTAAAGATGTACCAATATATTTACAAGAAATAATACCTTTTAAAAAAAGATTAAAGCAAATTTGTAATGATGCTGAAAGAACAATCAAAGAAATTGCACTTAGATTTCCACTAACACAAGAAGGGATAGATTCTATTATAATAGGAGTGGATAATTCTATACAAATGAAAGAAAATATTGATATTTTTAATAAGCCACCTTTAAAAGAAGAAATTGTAAAGAAAATTCAAGAAAGCTTTAATAGTATACCTGAGTATTTGATAAATCCCACTTATTGGAAAAAGCAGGGTAAATTGTGAAGTAGTTGGATAATATATCTTTTTACTAATCGATTATTACATCATAAATAATCAACAAGGAAGTACTTTAAAAGTAATTATCAAGCTTCTTGCTTTTATTGTATCTAATTACTAAAATACATATTATCATTTTGTTGAAATTATAATTCTAATAGAGTAGTGTTCTATGACTTTTTTTAGAAATAAAGATAAAAAAGTAAATTCTGGCGTTTACTTATGGGAAAAAGCAAAAAAACTTATTCCAGGTGGAAGTCAATTGCTTTCTAAGAGATCTGAAATGTTTCTTCCAAATGAATGGCCGGCTTATTATTCAAAAGCAAAAGGTTCAAGAGTATGGGACATTGACGGAAATGAATACACAGATATGACAATATCTGGGGTTGGTTGTTGTATATTAGGTTTTTCTGACCCAGATGTAGATAAAGCTGTAATTAAAGCTATAAAGAAAGGGAATATGGCTACGCTAAATGTACCTGAAGAAGTAGAGTTAGCTGAGTTACTTTGTAAAATACATCCCTGGGCAAATATGGTAAGGTATGCAAGAACAGGTGGAGAAGCAATGTCGATAGCTGTTAGGATTATTAGAGCAGCCACTGGAAAGGAAAAGATTGTATTCTGCGGTTACCATGGTTGGCATGATTGGTATTTAAGTGCTAATTTAAATAAAATGTCTGCTCTTGATAAACAATTATTACCAGGATTAGAACCAGCTGGAGTCCCTACAGGATTAAAAGATACATTATTCCCTTTTTATTATAATGATTTGGGTAGTTTTAAAGTATTAATTGATAAATATGATAGAGAAATTGCTGGTGTTGTTATGGAACCGATTAGAAATTACTGGCCTCAAGAAGGATTTCTGGAAGAAATCCGAAAGATAACAATAAAGGAAAATATTCCATTGGTTTTTGATGAAATAACCTCAGGCCTACGTATGACAAATGGAGGTATTCATTTAAAACTAGGAATAGAACCTGATATTGCAGTTTTTGCAAAATCTTTGAGCAATGGATATCCAATGGCAGCTGTTATTGGAAGATCAAAGATTATGAACGCTGCACAAAAAACATTTATTAGCAGTACTTACTGGACTGACAGAATTGGACCAGTTGCAGCATTGGCAACATTAAAAAAGTATAAAAACTTTGATGTAAGCAAACATTTAATACTTATAGGTAATTTGATTCAAGATGGTTGGAGAAATTTAGCAAGAAAATATGAATTAGATATTAATGTAATAGGAATACCACCGTTAAGCCATTGGAAAATAAAAATAAAAAACAGTCGATTGTTGCATACTATTATTGTAAAAAAGATGTTAGAGAAAGGATTCCTAACATCCAATAATTTCTATGCAATGTATTCACATTCTAGAAAAAATGTGGATGAATATTTAGATGCTCTTGATGAAGTATTAGGGGAATTAACTCCGTTGATAAAAAAAGATGGTATAAAAAAAATAAAATGCAGTATTGCTCACAAAGGATTTGAGAGATTAAATTGAAAAGAATAAAATATGATTAATAACTTAAGTGTATTGTCTATAATACCAGCACGTGGTGGATCAAAAGGAATACCAAAGAAAAATGTAATAGAATTTTGCGGTAAGCCGTTAGTTGCATGGACAATAGAGCAGGCTTTAAGTAGCCAATATATTGACAGTGTTGTTGTGACCACTGATGACATGGAAATTGCTAGAGTATCTAAGAGTTTTGGAGCAGAAGTACCTTTTCTTAGACCAAAAGAAATTGCTCAGGACCAATCACAAATATATGAATCTGTAATTCATTGTCTTGATTATTTTAAAGAAAATAATAAGGAATTTGACCTTATAGTACTTTTAGAACCCACATCGCCATTAAGAGATGTATATGATATGGATAAAGCAATTGAAAAAATTTGTATGACTAATGATATCAAGAGTATTGTTAGTGTATGTTTACTAGGAGGAACACATCCTGAATACTTAGTAACTTTATCAAAAGAGAAGAATTTTATTAGAAAGTATTATGGGGATAAAATGGGAAAATTAAGAAGACAGGAATTTTATGAAGTATATTATATTGTCGGATGTTTTGCTATTTTTTACCCAGAGTATTACCGTAGAAATTTAGGTTTATATAATAGCAAGACTGCAGGGTATCCTGTTAGTAGATATCAATCTGTAGATATTGATGAAAAATTTGATTTAATTATAGGAGAGGCAGTAATAAAATATATCTTGGATGGTAGGAAAAGTGAACTTAAATAGGAATTAAGTGATTAATCTGTAATCCTATAATTAGAAATATTTTTTTAATTATCTTTTTGGATTTATGCTTTAAATTAGTGGGAATATTTTATAGTGACATTTAAAGAATTTTGTTTTAATATTTGATATTTATAATAACGGAGTATAGAAGAAGTGAAAATACTTATAGTAGGACTTGGTTCAATGGGCAGCCGTAGAATAAGGAATCTATATGAGCTGGGGTTTAAATCTTCTGATATATTTGGCTATGATATTAGAGAAGATAGAAATTCAGATGCAGAAAGAAAATATAATATCACGTGTGTGAAAAACCCTGATATGGTTTTAAAAGAAATAGATAAATTAATAATTTCAACACCACCTGACCAGCATTTAGAATACCAGCAGTACGCAGTAAAAAATAATAAACATTTTTTCTGTGAGGCAGGATTATTCAAAGACGGGATAAAAGAATTAGTTATGGAGGCTGAGAAAAAGAATATTTTAGCAATTCCTTCTAATACTTTGATGCACTGGGAAGAGTGGAAGAAGATAAAAGAACTTGTTTCAAGTAAATATGCAGGTATACCGCTTTCTTTTAATTTTCATAACGGTGGCTTTCTACCTGATTGGCATTCATATGAGAGCATATATGATTTCTATGTTTCAAAGCGAGAAACAGGAGGTGCAAGAGAGATTGTGCCTTTCGAGTTGCAATGGATGAATTGGATATTTGGTAAAATTGAAAAAGTTTTTTGTGTCAAAGGAAAACTAACCCCTGAATTTGATGCTGATATTGATGATACATATCACATTATTTATGTTTTTAAAGGTGGAGTTTATGCAAATGTAATAATTGATGTAACAGCACAACCAAGTGTTAATGCATTCGAGCTAACTTGTAGCAGGGGTGTTATTAATTATGATTATTATGGTGGTTTTAATAGGAATCTTAAAGTAATAAGAAAAAATGAAAAAGAATGGAAATCAATAAATTTAGGTAAACAAATATGCGAAGAGGGTTATGTTGCAAGCCCAAAGGAACCCTATATAAAAGAAATACAGTATTTTTTAGATTATATTAAATCAGGTAAAAAACCAATTTTTACCTATGAAGATGAATTAGCAGAAATAGAAGTTCTTTTAGCTGCTGAAAGGAGTGTTGAAGAAGGTAGATTTATTTCTATGTAAGAGTCACAATAATAGCTATTTTGAGTTAAAATAATTTATAAATTAAATAATGGAAGTAAACATATGGATTGGTCAAAAAAATTAATTTTATTAACTGGAGGGACAGGATCCTTTGGTAACAAGTTCACAGAAATCATGCTTGAAAAGTATAATCCTAAGACTATAAGAATCTTTAGCCGTGATGAATTAAAACAATATGAAATGATGATTAAATTCAATAATGACCAAAGATTGAGATTTTTTATTGGTGATGTTCGTAATAGGAAAAGATTATATAGAGCTATGGATGGAGTAGATATAGTGGTCCATACTGCAGCATTAAAGCAAGTCCCTAGCTGTGAGTATAATCCTTTTGAGGCCATTGAGACTAATATTATGGGCACCGAGAACGTAATTGATGCTGCAATAGATAAAAATGTAGAGAAGGTTGTAGCGATAAGCACAGATAAGGCAGTAAATCCTATTAATTTATATGGTGCAACAAAAATGTGTATGGAAAAAACCATTGTTGCAAGTAATTCTTATGTAGGAGGGAAGAAAAAAACACGTTTAGGATGTGTAAGGTATGGTAATGTGTTAGCTTCTCGGGGAAGTGTTATTCCTCTAATAAAAATGCAGAAATCAAATGGTTTGATAACTATAACTGACAAGAGAATGACACGATTTTGGATAACATTGGAACAAGGAGTTGAGTTTGTAATAAAGTGTGTAGAAATAATGAAAGGTGGAGAAATATTCTTACCAAAATTGCCCAGCATGAAAATTTTAGATTTAGCCAATGCAATTGCACCTAATTGCAAAATTAAATTTATTGGAATAAGACCAGGTGAAAAAATCAATGAATGCTTACTTACTGAAGAAGAAGCCAGACATTCTTTAGAGTATGATACATTTTTTATAATTAAGCCAGAACATCCTTGGTGGTCAACAGAAAATTGGAAAGATGGTAAAAAACTTCCTGATGGTTTTAGATATACAAGTGATAATAACTCTAATTGGCTAACGGAGAAAGAATTAAAATCTATGGTAGATAATATATGAAATTTATTCCTTATGGGCATCAGTTTATAGGTAAAGACGATATAAAAGAAGTAGTTAATGTTTTAAAATCTGATTGGATTACCCAAGGTCCAAAGATAGCAGAATTTGAGAAAGCCATTTGTGATTACACAGGAGTTAAATTTGCCGTCGTAGTTTCAAGTGGGACTGCTGCTTTACATATCTCGTGTTTAGCTGCGGGTATAGAAAAAGGTGACGAGGTGATTACTTCTCCAATAACTTTTGTTGCTACTGCAAATAGTGTTCTATATTGTGGAGGAAAACCAGTTTTCGCAGATATTCAAAGAGAAACAGGAAATATTAAACCGGCTGCTATTAAAAGAAAAATCACCGGAAAGACAAAAGCAATAATGCCAGTACATTTAGGTGGACATCCCTGTGATATGGAAGAAATTTATGAAATTGCTAGAGATAAAAAACTTATTATTATAGAGGATGCCTCTCATGCCTTAGGTGCGAGCTATAAGGATTCAAGAATAGGTTCATGTAAATATTCTGACATTACTACTTTAAGTTTCCACCCGGTAAAACTAATTACTACTGGTGAGGGAGGTGCTGTTTTAACCAATAAAAAAGATATATATAAAAAGTTGTTAATGTTGAGGAGTCATGGTATTAAAAGAGATGATAAAATGAATCGAGAAGAAGGTACCTGGTATTATGAGCAACGAATATTAGGTTTTAATTATAGAATTACTGATTTTCAATGTGCTTTAGGCATTAGCCAGCTAAAAAAACTTGATAGCTTTATAAAAAAAAGAAGAAGAATTGTAGATTTTTACAATAAAGAATTATCAGATATTAATGAAATGATTCTGCCTGTAGAAAAAGAATATGTTAAGTCTTCCTGGCATCTTTATAGCGTTAGGTTAAAAAGTAGTAAAGAAAGAAAAGCTTTTTTTAAGAAAATGAGAAGGTCAGGGATAGGGGTACAGGTTCATTACATCCCTGTTCATTTGCAACCTTATTATAGAAAAACTTTAGGTTATAAGAAAAATGACTTTCCAGAAGCTGAAGAATATTATAGCTCTGAGGTAAGCTTACCAATATACTCTGCATTATCAGTAAAAGAGTTGAAATATATTATCAGAGAAATAAAAAATTTTTTCGTAAATAGAAAAAGGGTTTAATAATTTTTATCATGCATTTTAGTTTCAAAATAATTTACTGGAAAATTCTATTTTTTATTACTATATGAATAAGAATATTGCAATAAGAGCAGATGCTTCAGATAAAATTGGTACAGGGCATATTATTCGAATGACTGCATTAGGCCAGGCTTTTAAGGATAAAGGTTTTGATGTTCACTTTATTACTATTTGTCGTGATAAATCATTATTGGCGAGATTAAAAAGAGAATGTTTTTTTATTCATAATATCTCATTTGATAAAAGTTATGATTTGCTGAGAGACGTCAATAAAACTGTTGAAATATGTAGGTCCATAAATACTAATACCATTGTAACTGATGGATATAAATTTACAACATTTTACCAGAAAAAACTAAAAAATTTTGATTTTAAATTAGCTTGCATAGATGATATTTCTAAAACTCATTTTGTAAGTGATTTAGTTATTAATCAAAATATAAATGCAGATAAAATTTATAATTATTCGTGTGAACCTTATACAAAACTACTTTTAGGGACTAAATTTATTATGCTAAGAAGTGAATTTTTAAAACTTTTAGGTTGGAAAAGAGTTATAAAAAAAGATGCAAGAAGAATTTTAATCTCCCTTGGGGGATCGGATAATAAAAATATGACTTTAGAGATTCTAAAATTTTTAGAATCTCTAAGAGAAAAAAGATTTAATATAAATGTAATTTTAGGAAGTTTATTTAGGAATGTTGAAAAGGTAAATAACTTTGTTAATAAAAGTAAAAATCATGATTACAAAATTTTTAAAAATGTGGAAAAAATGTCAGCATTCATGCAACAAGCTGATTTGGCTATTACTACGGGAGGCAGCACTGTATGGGAAATGGCGTTTTTACAGACTCCAATGGTAGTTGGTATCTCTGCTTCTAATCAGCAGAAAATTGTAAATGAGCTTAATAATGAAATGGTCGCATATAATATTGGATGGTTTTCAAATCTGCAATCTAGTGTTTTTTGTAATCTTATAATAAATTTGATCAATAATCTTGGTACTCGGATTTCATTATCTAAAAGAGCTGGGGAGATTGTAGACGGGAATGGTGCAGCAAGAGTTGTTAATGAGATTATAAAAAATTAGTAAAATGAAAAAAGCTTTTAAAAACTTCTTAAAAGATGGGATTATTTTTAGGTGTGCTGATGAAGGTGATGAAAAATTACTTTTTTATTTTATAAACCATCCTAAAATAAGATCATATTCATATATTACAAAGAAAATTATTTATAAAGAACATGTAGATTGGTTCGAGAAAAAGTTGAGATCAAGAAATTCAATAATAATTATTGCTGAAAGTGAAAATAATGGTACTTTCATAGGTCAAGTGAGATATGATAAAATTTCTAGTGATATTGCTGAAGTAAGTGTATATTTAAATCCAAATTTTTTTTCAAAAGGTTTCGGAACAAAATTATTAAAGTATACTAGTGTCTTAGGTTTTGAATTATTGGATGTCAGCGAATTGACTGCTTATATAAAAAAAACAAATAAAATTTCAATCAAGGCATTTGAAAAAGTTGGGTATGAATATATAAAATCAACTAAAATTAAAGGATATTTATCAGCTGTTATGAGGTTAAAAAAATGAGTAATATAAAAATTAATATTAATAAGGAAAAGAGTATTGGTGAAGATGAACCTTGTTTTTCGATTGCGGACGTGGGTGCAAATCATAATCGTGATATATCAATTGCTAAAAAATTGATCTATAGTGCGAAGGATTCTGGAGCTGATGCTGTAAAGTTTCAAACATATTCAGCAGAGAAAATCTATTCCAAGTATGTTCCTCCCCATTCCTATTACAAGAAAAATCTCTGGGAATTAATGAAAAGTATAGAAATACCTAGAAAATGGCATAAGAAATTAAAGAAGTATGCTGATGAAGTAGGGATTATTTTCTTTTCAACACCTTTTGATTTTGAGGCAGTTGATGAATTGAATGAGCTTGGAGTGCCTTTATTTAAAGTAGCTTCATTTGAAATTGTTGATTTACAGTTAATTGAATATATAGCTAAAAAGGGCAAACCTATAATTATTTCTACAGGACTTGCAGATATGGAAGAGATCCAAGATGCTTACAAAGTTTGTATTAATGCCGGCAATGAAAATATAGTTTTTCTACAATGTGCATCAGTTTATCCTTCAGTACCAAGTATTATGAATCTAAAATCTATGGAAACTATATCTAAGGCATTCGGTGTATTGACTGGTCTTTCAGATCATACAAAGGGAATTTTTATTCCATCTGCAGCTGTAGCTATGGGGGCAAAGGTAATTGAAAAGCATTTTACACTCAGTAGAAAAATGAAGGGTCCAGATCATAGATTTGCTGTTGAACCTAAGGAGTTTAAAGAGATGATATCAAATATTCATGATGTAGAATCTGCAATTGGTAATGGCAGAAAACTTGGACCATCAGAATATGAAATAGAGAATTATAAAATTGCCAGGAGAAGCATTCATTCAAAAGTAGATATAAAAAAAGGTGAATTAATTACGAAAGAGAAGCTTATCGTAAAGAGACCTGGGCTTGGCATCAAGCCAAAATACATAGAGATGATTATTGGCAGAACAGCAAAAACTGACATAAAAAAAGATCAGTGGATAGCATGGGAAATGTTGGTCTGAGTTGCTTTGAAGAGTAAGTATTTAAAGGTGACAGTAGACTTAAAAGCGATAACAAATCGGATACCATCTAAATCTTTGAGTGAGTTTAATAATAAAGTTCAGTTCGAGAAATACGAATGCTGAGGTTTGAGGTGGCAGAAGCTAGCAAAGTGCTTAGATTGTTCAGTAGAATGTTAGTTCTCAATGGGACTGTAACAGATTCTCTGGGGCTAATAGTCACATTTTATTTTTTATAAACTCTTAGTTTAATTACTTTATATATTATCTAACAGTGTTTTAATATAAATATGGAGTGAACCCCATATTTATCAATTAAAATTTAGTTAGACATCTTTTTTTTAAATAATCCTAAAACTGATAAACCAAATGGTAAGATTATTTTTCTTCTTATAAAAAATTTTTCTAAATCAAAAATAAAATATAAAATTTGATTTAAAAAACCTTCTTTTGCATATTCTAAGTCTACTATTTCTTTATTATGATTTATTAAAGGATTTACAATTTTTCTAATAATTAAAGCTGATGGAAATAAGAAAGTCATAAAATAAGATGAATATATACTTTTAAATTTGAGCTTCTCAACTTCATTTATTAATTTTCTTCTTGAATACCTCCTAAAATGTTTTGATTTTATATCAATTCTTGACCACATCCATGAATATGCAGGAACTGTTATTAATAATAATCCATTGTTATTCAATATTTTATTTACTTCTTTTAGAATTAAATTAGTATTAGAAATATGCTCTAAAAAGTCACATAAACAAATTATATCGAATTTAAGACTAATTAAATTTCTACTTGGAAATTTGCCATTATAGATTTTAACATAAGGGTACTTTTTTTTGGATAATTCAGCAAAATTTTCATTTTTTTCTATACCGTAAACATTTCCAAATTTTTTCCAAATTGGAAACAGCTGCCCTAAGCCACTTCCAATATCTAGTATGTTTATGTCTTTTTCATTTTTATTATTTAAAAAAACTTCTAAAACTTCATTTATAATATTATTCCGAGCTCTAAACCACCAGTGATTTTCTGAGATTTTATTCTCTATTAAATATTTATATATATCAGTCTTCAATTTAATCAATAAATAATTAATTTTTTAGTATCAAAATTTCTAAAAAAAATTTTATTAATATATTACATATATTAAATAATTTTATTAGCAAATTTTGATATATAGCTTAACACAATATCCTGTTCATATTTTAAGATATTATAGAATAATGGTAATCTCAATAAACGTAATGATAAATCTTCAGTTAAGGGAAGATAACCTTTTTTATAACCCAATTTCTTTCCCATTGGAGATAAATGTAATGGTATATAGTGAGAAATTGCTAATATTCCATTATCTTTGAGATAATTCATTAAATCATTTCTTGTTTTTCCATCTCTTAAAATAATATAAAATATATGGGCATTATGTTTATAATTTTCTGGAATAATTTGTCTTTTTAAGAATCCTCTTCTTTCTAGACTCTCGAGATTATCATAGTAATATTGCCACATCTTTAATCTTTTTTTAGTGATGATTTCAGCATTTTCAAGTTGCGCGTATAAAAAAGCAGTTACTATTTCTGACGGCAAGTAGGAAGACCCGATATCAACCCATGTATATTTATCTATTTCACCTCTAAAAAACTTACTTCTGTTTG
>CAZLIO010000012.1:11613-14979 GCA_964559025.1 uncultured Pirellulales bacterium
TTTTCCCTAATAATTTCAGCTCTTTCTAAAAATCTTGGATTATTTATAACAATAGCTCCACCTTCACCACATATTAAATTCTTTGTTTCATGAAAACTATAGCATCCAATATCTCCAATAGTTCCGAGATATTTATTGTTATATAATGATTCCATGCCTTGAGCAGCATCTTCAACAACTAATAAGTTATATTTATTAGCAATAGACATTATCGTGTTCATCTCACATGATACTCCTGCGTAATGAACTACTACGATTATTTTAGTTTTTGGTGTAATAGCATCTTCAATTTTCCTCTCGTCTATGTTTAATGTATCTTCTCTTATATCTATAAACTTTAGTTTTGCATCTCTTATTAAGAAAGAATTCGCAGTAGACGGAAAGGTAAATGATGGTAGAATTATTTCATCTCCTGATTTTATTTCAAAAATTATTGCTGACATATCAAGTGCAGAAGAACATGAAGTAGTTAATAAAACTCTATAAGCGTTATACCTTTTTTCAATTAACTGACTACACTTTTTTGTAAATCCTCCATCACCACTAATTTTACCACTCTGAACTGCTTGTAGTATATAATTAACCTCGTTACCTATTATAAAAGGTTTATTGAATGGTATTCTTATACCTTCCATAAATTATTCATCTTTGTTATTAACGTTATATTTATCTTTTATGACAAACTGTGGCTGTTTATTTAAAGATAAAAATATTCTGCCAACATATTCGCCAATAAGTCCTAGTATGATTAATTGTACTCCAGAAAATAAAAGTATTGTTATAATTATTGATGTCCATCCTAAAACTATTTGAGCACCTATTGACTTTTTTATAATAATGATTACAGAATAAATAAATCCTGTCATAGAAAAAATCATACCAAGTACAAATGATATTCTGATTGGTTTAACTGAGAAATTAGTAAACCCATTAACCCATAATTTAAGCAAACTTATAAAACTATAATTAGACTTTCCATATATTCTTTTTCTATGAGTAATACTTACCATTCCAACATTGTTAGTTGACCTAAATATTAACCCACCTAGATAAGGATATGGTCCAATATAATTAACAATTTCTTTTACCAAAAATTTTTTAATAATAAAATAACTTGTTATCTTTATGTTTATAGGTTTTTTTAAAATAATGTTAACCATAATATCATTAATCTTACTTCCAAAATTCTGTAATCTGCTGTGTTGCTTATAATTATAATTTGCATAAACTACATCATAACCCTTTTTTATTTTATTTATTAGTTTTAAAATTCCTTCAGGGGGAGTTTGAAGATCATCATCCATAAATATAATATATTCCCCTCTAACAAAATAAAGTCCTGCAATAATAGCATTATGTTGACCAAAATTTTTAGATAGATTAATAAACTTTACAAAATTATATTTCTTTGAAAGTTCCCTACATTTTTTATAACTATTATCTTTACTTCCATCATTTACTAATATTATCTCGTATTTTATTTTACTTAGTAATACATCCTGTATTCCTTCAACAACTGTTTTAATTGTCTTTTCAGAATTGTATACAGGAATAACTATTGATATCATCATAATTAATTATATTAATCTAGAACGTGTTTTATCAAAAACTACTTTATTTTTATTTTTATACTCTGCATTGGTAATTGATAATAATCCTTTACCACAAACAACTAATGGTTTATTATTACAAATAGACCAGATTTTACCAGGGTCTCTAATAACGAAATTTAAATCATAATCAGCCTTTAAGGCTCTATTAATTATTATCTTTTTCCCATCTAAATATGTATATGCGCCCATATATGGATGTGATACGGCTCTGATTAAATTATATATTTCTCTATTACTTTTATTCCAATCAATTCTACAATCTACTTCATCTCTCCATAAACTATAGGTAGATTCTTTTTTATCCTGTATAAATCTACTAAAAGTATTTTTTCTTATCATTATTATTGTTTCTTCTATAGCTTCTTTATATAAATTTACAGATTTATCAATTACTTCATTTATATATTCATTATCATCAATACTCATCGATTTTTGTATAATGATATCTCCATTATCTATATCATTATTTGCAAAGATAACTGACAAACCAATCTTTCTCTCTCCGCATATTATTGCAGTAGGAGTAGGCGAGAATCCCCTATACTTAGGTAATAATGAATCATGGAATACTATGATTTCGCTTTTTAAATATTTAATAATATCTAGAGGTAGTAGATATCTCCAACCAATTGCTATTATGTTTGTTATTTTTTTTCTGAGCAATATATTTTTCAAATCAGCCCTTAAATTTTCACAATTAATAAAAAAGATATCATTTTTTTTACAATATCTAACTATTTTTTCGTTCCATTTTTCCCGCATGTTGATATCCTTAAATGTAGATACACAGCCTATTAGATCTCTATGATTTTTGTTCATATGTTTGATAATTTCATAACCTCTTTTTGTTGCACACAGAAGCATTAATTTTATCAACTTAAGCCTTCTTTAAATTTTTGTAAATATCTTTTAATTATTAAATTAAATAAAAAAATTATTATAATTCAACTAAAAACTGTAATAGTGTTTACTTTTTTGTTCTAAAAGAGTTTGAATCAATTTTTTCTATAATTTTAATAATATAATAAAAGAGTAAAAATTTATATATTGAGTAAGCTAGGAAGTTGCCTGAGAATAGCATTTCTAAAATCAGTACGCAACATGTTGTGCCTAAAAATATAATACAATGCTATATATGGCATCTGAAAAAATTAGATTCGCATCCTTGGGTAAGCTCCTAGTTAATTTTATATAAATATATCTGCCAAGTGGATTTATTATCTTCAAAAATTCTTAATAAATTTAGATTATTATCTTTGTTATTACTAATCTCTACTGCAGAAAAAATATATTCACATCCCATTTCCTTCAATATATTAGTATTCAGGTTTAAATTATTTATAACCTTTTTCCTGAATTTTGTATACATAAAATCTAGTCCTAATTCGTCCACAAATATATAGCATCTACCTCCAAAATTATCAAAATAACTTTTTAATTCTTCATTTTTATCAAGCTCATTTTCTATTGTTTTTCTGAATTTATGCTTATATTCTAAGGAATAATTTGTTAAAAAAGCATCTAAAGTATAAAAACCACTGTATTGTGTAACGCTTGGGTGTAAGCCGATACTAACTACTCTATACTCTTTTTGATTCTGTCCGATATACTCTTTTACTTCATTTAATAACTCTTCTGCAAAAAATTCTCTATATGTTGGGTTTCCTTTTCTTCTCTCAGTGAATTCAGAGTTATTATAAAAAAGAAAAACAATTTGCAATACAACTAATATTATTACTATCCATTTTCCAAA
>CAZLIO010000012.1:14989-21297 GCA_964559025.1 uncultured Pirellulales bacterium
TTTAGATATTTTTTAATTAAACATAAAGATAAACCAAATAGTATATACCACAGTAAAGGATGTAACCAATGGAATCGACTAAAATTAAAAAAATTTGAAACAATAATTTTGTTGAAACCTTCCCATCTCCAAAATCCATACCATAGAGATATTGTAATAATAACGATAAATAAAATTATAAATCTTCTTTCTAGTATTTTTTTCAAAAACATAATTGTAATAGCTATTATTAATGCAATAATAACAAAATATTGTTGTAAACTGGGAGCGTGATATTGTCCATATAAAAAATTGTTAAAGCCAACTTTCAATGCTTTAATAAAATTATAGGTATCTAATAAATATTCTGCTCGATATGAAATAAACGTATTATTAAAAAACATATTATAAACTAACCTATATTCTATAACTAAATATTCCAACGTCATTAGCATAATTATAATTAAGAAAAATAAATTTCTTTTTCTTTTCCACACAAAATCATAAAGCCAAAGTAAAAACACCAAAGTTAGAAAGAAAATAAAGCTAAGGACAAAAGATGAATATAAAGGTATCAAAAATAATAAAATCAAATCAATTTTTTTATATTTATTTGATCTAATATTCAAAAATATGTATAAAGCTAATGGTAATCCGGCTACTGATAGGCCAACCATCGGATAAAATGGAAGCAGAGCAAAACATAATGAAACTCCAATTACTATTAATTTATTCTCAGGCTCCTTTATAAAATGTTTTTTCATTAATAGATACATACCAAGAAAAGCTATTGAATGGATCAACACTAAATTAATAATGTAAGCAACATAGGGTTTAAAAAAAACAAACAACCATAATATCAAATTAAATTCTGTTCCTAGAACATTCCTTGGAATCCCATTCATATAATTAGGAAATATTGAATCCAAGGAACCAAAAATTTGCCCACTGCTTGATAGTAATTTAAAATTTACAAGTAGAGAATCTAGGTTATCATGAACTAAAATATGGGAATTTTCTTGAAATATAAAATAAGGTAGTAAATATAAAATTAATATTACTATAGAAATGAATAAATATTTATTATTTTTACAATAATTGATAAGCTTATTTATCATTAGCAAGACAACTAGAACTAATAATATTATAGTTTTTTAAATTTTATTACTGAAAAAACAATACTGCAAGAGATTTTCTTTAAATTAAACAATGATATGACCCCCAAAAGTTGGACACGGACTTAACTAGTCAGAACCAACTGATGAGACTTATTTTTATTAAATCTATGTTCAAATTCTTCCGGGGGCATATACCCCAGGGAAGAATGTAGTCTTTTCCTGTTATACACCTCTTCAATAAAATATGGAATAGAATTTAGTCTATCTTCAAATGTTTGATATTCACTCATATATACTTCTTCTACCTTAAGGGTCCTAAAAAACGACTCCATCTTGGCATTGTCATATGGATTAGCTTTGCCCGACATGGAGATCTTAATGCCAGCTTCTTTCAGTATCTTTACATATTCTCTGCTGCAGTACTGATACCCTTGGTCAGAGTGATGTATAAGATTTCCAGTATCCCTTGACCTTATTGCATCCAGAATTGATGCAATGGTAAGTTTTGCTGAAAGGATCCTTCCCAGGGCATAGCCCTCAACTTTTCGGCTAAAGCCGTCTATTATTGCGGCAAAATATGCAAAAGAGGCTTCAAGCCTTATAGGTGATATCAGAGTGCCATAGCTCATCAGGTCTAGAAGGAATGAGATTCTTTATCAGATTGGGATATTTTACCAAGCTGTGCTTGGAGTTGGTGGTCACCCTGTATTCCCTCTTATCGTGCATAAAATGCTGCCCGCCTGCATTATACGGTACACTCTCTTACGGTTTACCTTTAAGCCCTGACGTCGGAGCTCTGCAGTTATCCTTCTATATCCGTAAGAGGGAAACTCTGTGGCAATGGTCCTAATCTTATCCAGCAATGTCTTATCCTTATCCATATTTTTCTTTGATTTGTAGTAGTAGCCCGATCTTGAGACTTTTATCATTTTGCATCCTTTCTTGACCTCTCCCAGTCGGCCGATGTAAATATCTGCCGCCTGTCTTTTTTTTGAGGCTCTACTAGCTCAATAATTTTCTTTAGGGTCCTGTTTTCAACTGTTAGCTCTCCTACAAGACGCTCTAGCTCCCTTACCCTAATCTCTAACCTAGTGGTATCAGGGTCATTGTTCTCAAAGAACTTACCCTTGTGGTACTCTTTATTCTACCTGGAAATTACTACAGGAGATATGTTGTACTTTCTCGATATCTCCAGCTGGCTTACCTTACCAGATACTACCAGCTCTACTACTTCTCTTTTAAACTCATTTGTAAATGTTCTTCTTACTCTCATCTGATGAGACCTTCTATCTCTTATCTTCCCAGTCTCATCAGTTATTCTAATCTAACTATTTTTAGTTAACAGCGTGTCTAACCGATGGGGTTCACCCCAGACTTGAAATAAAGATTAGATTATGGAATAAGAGCCCTCCATAATGTAAATAGTAGGTAATTTAACTTAAATAGAAATAATCACACCCTATAATTTTTAAAATAATTTTAAATGGGGGTGGTAAATCTACCCATTCTTTCACTATTATTTTTATAATGGCTTGAGTTTCAAAGAGAATATTTACTATAAAAACAATTTCTACAGCCAATTTTTTAATATTACAATTGTTTTTAACTAGAAAGGGGGTGCTTTTAGTGAATTAGTATCTGAATTACAAAACTTAAAATAATCATTGTAATATTAAAATAAATCAATAATAATAATTTTAGATATAACTATTATAAAATTATAATCAATTATTCAATGATAGTTTCAAAGAAAAAAATTAAAAATATTTTGTCTTGTCCTAATTGTAAATATAATCAATTTAAATTCGGAACTTATAAATTTCAATGCACAAAATGTAATAGTGTTTATAAAATTATTGATGGAAAAAAGTTTTACTTTCAAGATTTTGAAAAAAATGAAAAATATGAACCATTCGATACATTTGATAAAATTAAATATTTCTTTAAAAAATTTAACGCGTTTTATTATTTCCTAACCTGGCTTTTAAGCCCTGTATATATAAATAATAACTTATTAAAGAGATTCTTAAAAAAGTATGTAAATAATAAAAATTGTATAGCAGTTAATTTAGGAAGTGGAAATTCTAATATATCTGAAGAAATTTTAAATATAGATGTTATTCCATATAAAAATATTGATATATGTTGTAATATTGGAAACCTTCCCTTTGTTGGTAATAGCATTGATGTAGTTATGGTTGTAGCTGTTTTGGAACATGTACCCTCACCAGAAAAAGTAGTTAAAGAAATCCATAGAGTTCTAAAAAAAAATGGGGTTGTATATGCTCTTGTCCCATTTATTGTAGGGTATCATGCTTCTCCTTTTGATTATTCTAGAAGAACTTACTCAGGAGTTAAAGAACTTTTTAAAGATTTTACTATAATCAAAATTAAGAATGGAGGAGGCCCAACTTCAGGGTTACTATGGATTTTCCAAGAATGGATTGCCATATTATTGTCCTTTGGTTTAAAGCCAATATATATATTTATACATTGCATAATGATGATACTAACCTTTCCAATAAAATTTTTAGATTCGATATTAGTATACCATCCAATGGCTAAAAATATATCATCCTCTTTTATTTTTATAGGGAAAAAATAATATCGGAGTATTTAGAAAAATATTATATTATTATAATAATTAAATTTGACTTTTTTAGGATTTAACAAACTAAATTATTTTCTTTAGGTTTCTGTTTTCTATAGTGAGCTCACCTACATAGCTTTAAAGCTATTCTATTCTTATCTATAGTCTTGAAATATCAGAGTTTTCTTTGTTTTCAAAGAACTTGCCGGATATGTATTTTTAATTCCATCTCGAGATCGATGCTGTTGAAATTTCATACTTTCTGTATAGCTCAATTCGGCTTACCTTATCTGATATTATTGCTTCTGCTATCTGTCTTTTAAAATCGTCTGTAAATGTCCTTCTTGTTCTCACTAATGAGATACCATTATAAATTATCATTTTCAGCCGCATCAGTTATTCTATATTAACTATTTTTAGTATACAATGTGTCTAAGTATGGGGTTCACCCCAATATTTGTAAAATGATGGAGCAATTTAACAAGAGTAAGTTGAAGGGTTATCTAAGTGAAAGGAAAGGTACTATTTATAATTCACGATGTTTACCAGGATGATAATAGTTTTCCTCTAGGTCCTGCATATCTTACAGCGATGTTAAAGGATGAAGGCGTAGATGTAAAAGTCTATTGTCAGGATGTATTTCATTATCCAACAAACCATCTGGAAAATTTATTGAAATCGGAACGCTTTGACTTAATTGGTCTAGGATTTTTATCAGCAAGATTCAAAGAAACAGTAGAACCATTGTGTAAAATTATTAATCAATATAAAAAGGATGCCTGGCTTGTGTTAGGTCAACATGGACCATCTGCGGTACCAGAATATATTTTAAAGAAAACAGAGGCAGATGTTGTAGCTATAGGAGAAGCAGAGAAAACAATAGTTGAGCTCATAGATTGTAAAGTGAATAAAAAAGATCTTTCTAATGTTAAAGGCATTGCCTATAGGAAAGAGGGAAAAGTATATATTAACGAAAAAAGGAAATTAATTATGAATTTGGATTCAATACCTTTTCCTGCATATGATTTTTTCCCAATGGATGAATATACTACCAGCATGATATATCCGGGTCAAAAAAAATCCGAAAGGAGTTTATCCATATTAACAACTAGAGGTTGTATGGGGCATTGTTCATTTTGTTACAGAATGGTTAAAGGTCTTAGAAGACGTAGTATGGATAGTATTATTAAAGAGATGAAATTTCTTATATCAAAATACAATATTAGTTATTTTATGATAGCGGATGAATTAACTTTTTTTAATAAGAATAGAGTTTTTGAATTTGAGGATGCTTTAAAGAAAAATAGATTAAAAATTAAATATTTATGCGATATTAGGGCAGATTTTGCTGATGAGGAGATTATAAGGTCTCTTAAGAGAAGTGGTTGCCAGCTTGTAAACATAGGATTTGAATCTATGGAGCAGAAGGTATTGGATCGGATGAATAAAGGAACAACGGTCGAGGATAACATTAGAACTGTTGAGGTTTGTAATAAAGTTGGACTTATGATGGGTTTAAATGTTATGTGGGCGAGTCCTTGCGATACAGAAGAATCACTCTGGAAACTTGTTGATTTTATTAAAAAATATAATACTTATGGAGAAGTAAGAACTATTCGGCCTGTAACACCATATCCTGGATCATCTTTATATTATCATGCTGTAAAAATAGGACTTTTAAAGAACGCAGATGACTTTTTTAAAAAGTTTAAAAATTCTGATTTAATAACTGTAAACTTCACGGATATACCTACCGAGATATGTCACAAACTTTTATTTAAGGCTAATACTGAACTAATTTTAGACCATTTTTCGAAAATTGGTGGGGATATAAAAGAAGCAAAAGATTTGATAGATTCTTTTTATAGATTATATTTTGAAAATGATTACAGATTTCGGGGAGCTAGGCACTACGATAGTGAAGTATAAGATTTAGAGTTTTATTGACAGCTATTATTTATGTATAAACATTTTTTAAAGATTTCAAAAAAAAGCTTCGCTTATTTTATTGCAAATTCTATACAAAGTTTTATTGGTATAATTACTCTACCTTTATATACTCGTTTTTTAACTCCTAATGATTATGGTATATGTGGAATCACAGCATCAATTACTTCATTCTTAACTGCATTTTATTTATTGGGCCTAATGGCAGCTTATAATAGGTTTTATTTTAATTATAAAGTTGATTCGGAGAAGCAGAATAAATATATTTCCACAATTGTGTATTTTATAATTTTTTATGGGTTATTACTTACCCTTATTTTAACGATATTCGGTGGCCCATTAGAAGTTTTTACTGAAGGAGTTCCTTTTTATCCATATATTATATTAGCTATATGGAGCAGTTATTTTACCCTTATAATTCAGTTAAGATTACAATTATACAGAACAGAACAAAAATCGAAAAAATACACAGCTTTATTTGTGGCGGATATTTTTTTCAGGACTATATTATCTATATATTTTGTGGTTTTTTTGAAAAAAGGTGCACTGGGTTTTATTGCCGGCGGACTAATTAGTAGTTTTGTTTTTAGTTTGATTTCTATGTGGCTTGTGCGCAGACATATTGTTAGAGCATTTGATACTAATGGTCTGAAAGCTTCGTTAAAATATGGTCT
>CAZLIO010000013.1:0-19883 GCA_964559025.1 uncultured Pirellulales bacterium
TAAGAGCTTATCCGAATAACCGGGTCGTTATGAGGCCGAGCGAAAAGTTCGAGGCTGGCAGAGCAAACGCCATATATCTCATTTCTAATGGGGTAAAAACAGCTAAAAAGCGACCTTTTCCAGCTCAATCGTCTGAAACATGCCCGACAAGTCATTGATTGGGGACAATGTATATTCTATGGCTTTAACAGCCGGATAACTAAACGATGGAACTAATTGACGCAGCGTCAAGCCGCCGCTAAGCAGGTACCGTAGGGGTGTATGATTGCGCAGCCTAACGATTCTTAAGGACGGGAACTCGCTTTCGAATATCTTTCGGTCGCGCCAAAAGATTATCCAGGCAAGTGCACCATTTGCACCTGAAAGAGGCCCTGACTCTTGCAGGGTTCCCGCTTTGCCTGTCTCGGCTTGGCCGAGCCAAGACGGGCGGTGTCCCAGTTCCCTTTTTGCCTGCCCCTGACAACCCCATTCGGGGGCCTGCGCGTCGAAAGCCTCGTGATGGAAGTTTTTATAGATGAACCTTGACCATAACGTATTTGCAGGTTCAATCATAACGACTTTGCCGCAAACTTTAAGGCACCGCAAAGCTTCTCTGAAGAAGGCTTTTGGTTCAGTTATATGATGAAGGACGTTGAACATAAAAAAAGCATCCACACTTGCTTCCTCGAAGGGCATATCAAGAGCGGAGAAAACTTTATCGACATTCGGCAATTCAAGAACATCGGATGTAATCACGTTGCTGATTATCTCTTTAATAAAGCCGCCACCGCTGCCAAGCTCAACAAGAACTTTTTCTTCGGAGTTAGATATCGACTTTTCAAACTGTTTATAAAAATCAATATATAATTTTTTGAGGAACGGCTTTTTCTGTATAATCTCCGCGTGCAATAATGTAGTAGCAGGGTCATCAAGGTTTTCAATGCCAATAGTCTCTGGTAATTTGAGCCGTTCGATTATCTTCATAATTTTCCGAACCATTTAGAAAATATCTCAAAACTGTCACCCTGAGTGAAGCGAAGGGTCTGGCTGACTGAAATAAGAGATTCTTCGCGGAGTTTATCCTTGAGCAAAGCGAAGGGCTCAGAATGACAAATTGTGTTTTGAGATAGTTTCTTAATCATATTGAACGCTACCGCTGCCCGTCAGAGCCGCCCTTAAAGAAATGCCCTACCTCATATACCGGCCCAAATAAAGAGGGGACGCTTTGCATCTGAAAAACTCGAACTTTCTCCAAAATGCTGTTGGCGGCATTGAACACATCCTTTTCTGTAGAAAAATGATGCCCGCGGATGTTGCAGCCTAACAGCCGGAACATCAATACCAGGAAGCCTCGCTCAATCGGCACACCGTATATCGCCTGGCCGCCTGGCCTAAGAACTCGGCGAATCTCCCGAAAGGCCTGAATTTGCTCAAAAGGCTTTAGATGCTCAAGAATGCTTATCAGCAAAACAGTATCAAAAAAATCATCCTCGTACGGCATAGATAACACACTGCCGTTCTGCAAATGCGTCTCAATCTGCCTTGCCTTAAACACGGCCTTGACATCTTCGACCGACACGTTGAGGTCAAGCCCATAGATTTCTTTATAATTATCATTAAGATTTGGAAATGTTACACCGGAGCCAAAACCCACTTCCAGAACGCGCTGACCGCCCATGCACTCTGCTAAGCACAACTCAATCCGTCGGCGGTATATCTTACCAATGACGGGCCAAAAGTAGAATCGAAGCGGGTCATTGCGGTCCACGCTGGCGTATTGGCGGTAAGGTAACAGCTTCAGCTTAGGTATCCCGCACTTCCTTTGATTTCTTTTCATAACGGCTCCCATAAGTGAATCCCGTTAGGTCAAAGTAAGTGCGGGATTCCAAGCCACTTGATTTTCTTAAATGCTATCCAGCTCATCTTAAGCAGCAGCCAGCCGTGTGTGAAACGGCTGATTTTTGTCTTGCCGTAAGTTCTTGCACAATAGGTTACCGGCACCTCGACCACTTTAAGGTTTTGCTTTACCGCTCCAAAGATAAGGTCAAAGTCGCCAAAGGGGTCAAAATCACCAAAATACGAACGGTTGGCCTCTATCAGCTCATAGTCTTCTCTGCGAATCATTTTCGTGCCGCAAAGTGTATCTCTGAATCTTTGGCCCAACAACCAGCTAAACAATACACTGTAAAACTTGTTTCCGAGAAGATTCAAAAAGCGCATCGCCCGCTTTTCCATCGGATAAACAAGCCGCGAGCCGTTGATGAATTCACCTTTACCGTCGCGCAGCGCTCTAAAAAACTTCGTTAAATCTTCAGGCCGAGACGTCAGGTCTGCATCCTGTATAACCAGCACATCTCCTTGGCTACCGGCAAAGCCTTTTCTTACCGCATCGCCTTTGCCCGCCCCGTCACCCTGACGAACCAAACGAATATTTCTTTCCGGGTTCTTTGCTATCTGACGCTCTATCTCTTCGGCTGTGCCGTCCGTACTGTTGCCGTCAACAAAGATAATCTCCGTTTCCCGACCCATCCGGGGAATTCGTTTCACCGCATCTTCGATATTGCCTCGCTCATTTCTGCACGGTACTATGACCGAAACAGACAAATCCTCATCGCGCAGAACAGCAGAGGCCGGACGG
Source organism: uncultured Pirellulales bacterium (assembly GCA_964559025.1). Lineage (GTDB taxonomy): Bacteria > Planctomycetota > Phycisphaerae > Sedimentisphaerales > Anaerobacaceae > NIOZ-UU13. The sequence continues at coordinate 2,618 of CAZLIO010000013.1, forward strand.
GCTATCACAAGCTCCACTAAATTGAAAAAGCGAAACCCGGGCAGTAAAGAAAGAAAATAATTACAAAAAGTTGTCAACGGTGGGATACGCTTCGGCATCATTAGATAGGAGGTAGTGCGAATAACGTCGTAGTCGGCCAATTTGAGCAGGTTTGCAATATCTTCCTGGGGAAGCCAGTTTTGATATGAGTAAGGCCGACGAATTCCAACGAGCGAGCCTAAACTCAAAATACCTTCCCAGAGATAATTATAATAGGTTATTACAATCCGTGTGCTTTCTTTAGTTAATGGACGAATACGTTCCAGCACCTGCTGAATGTCGTGCCAGCGACCAAGGGAATTGCAGATCAAGACATAATCGAATTTCTCATCAAGCTCCAGCTCATGCGGATCAACTACGTAGAAATTGAGATGTGGAAACCGCTTCTTTGCCAATTCAATCATCTCCGGGTCCGCATCAACTCCAACACCATAGCTCGGCTTAACCGCCGCAAGAAGGTCGCCGCATTCACAACCAATATGTAGAACTCTGCTGTTCGGGCGAACAACGAATTTATAGATTTTATCCAGCCAGTTATAATAGTACGAATTGCGTCTTCGCCAGCGGGGCTCCAGCTCCCTGCTTCTGCCATCGGCAGATTGGCCTGTGCTCGTCTTAGACGATTGTGAACCTTGATTCTGTTCCTTAACCATCATTCTTGTTGGTTTATGCCGTTACATTAAATGTTCAAGGATATTGTCAGTATTGGGATTTTTAATTACCCCTCTCTCGGTAATGATAGCGGTAATATCCTGTGCCTGGGTAATGTCAAAAGCCGGATTGTAAATGTCAACCCCTTCCGGTGCAGTCTTTCTATCGCCAAAGAATACCACTTCATCAGCCGGCCTTTGTTCAATGGTTATCTCGGCTCCACTTTTTATACTCAAGTCGAACGTGCTTGACGGCGCAGCAATATAGAACGGTATGCCGTGCTCCCGGGCGAGAATGCTCAAGCTGTAAGTACCAATCTTATTTGCCGTATCACCGTTTGCCGCAATCCTGTCTGCGCCGGTTATAACCGCATCGACCCTGCCCTGGTTCATCAGGTAAGCCGCCATATTGTCGCAAATCACTGTAACGTCAATTCCCGCCTGCTTCAGCTCCCAGGCTGTCAATCGAGCGCCCTGCAGTAATGGCCGGGTCTCGTCTGCATAAACCCTGAACTTCTTTCCGTTTTTATGCGCCTCAAACATCACCGACAAGGCCGTCCCCTGTCCCGCGGTCGCAAGTGCACCAGCATTGCAGTGCGTCAAAATACCTGCGCCTTCTTTGATAAACCTTTCCCCGTTTTGACCAATCCGCCGGCACATATCCACGTCTTCTCGATAGATAGCATTCGCCTCGGTCAAAACAGCCTCGCGCAATTCTTGCACTGTTGCTTTCGGCTGCCGGGTCGCAAACTCCTTGGCATTTTGACAAATCCGCTCCAGTGCCCAGGACAAGTTTACAGCGGTAGGGCGTGAGGATGCCAGATACTCGCTTGCCTCGGCCAGAACTTTAAGTCCCTGCTCCAGACCATCCGCGGGATTGAGCTTTTGCATAGCTAAAACAAGTCCGTAAGCCGCCGAAACACCGATAGCCGGGGCGCCCCGAACGGCAAGCGTCTTTATTGATTCAAAAAGCTGTTCTATCGAGCGGCACTGCAGCTTAATAAATTCGGCAGGCAATCGCCGCTGGTCTATAAGCTCTAAGAAACCGTCAACACCGCCAATCCATTTAAGTGCTTGAACAATCATAAATATCTTTTCTCGAACCTCGTGTTCGGACTATCTATAAACTCTGGCGCCGCCGCCTTTAATGACTTTCTCGACTTCACGCAGACTGGCCGTGGTTGTATCGCCGGGTGTAGTCATTGCCAAAGCGCCATGGGCGGCACCGTAATTTACCGCCTCAGCGGGTGTTTTTCCCTCCATAAGAGCATATATCAGACCGGATGCAAAGCTGTCACCGCCTCCGACACGGTCGTATATTTCAAGGTCCGTTCTGAGTGTGGCATCGTGAAATTCACCGTCGGCGTAGATAATCGCTCCCCAGTCGTTTACCGAAGCTGTTTTCGCATTTCGCAGAGTTGTGGCAACGACTTTGAAATTTGGAAACTCTTTCACGACCTGCTCGATCATTTTCTTGAAATTCGTCGGGTCGAGCTTGGAGAAGCTCTTGCCTGTGCCTTTTACTTCAAAACCCAGAGCGGCTGTGAAGTCTTCTTCATTTCCAAGCATCACATCAACGTGCGGTGCGATGGCGCGATTGACTTCCATTGCCTTTTCCTGGCCGCCGATATCCTTCCAGAGTGAGTTTCGAAAATTAAGGTCGTAGGAAACTATGGTACCGTGCTTTTTGGCTGTAGTGACGGCCTCGATGATAACATCGGGTGTCGTCTGCGACAGTCCTGCAAAAATGCCTCCGGTGTGGAACCATCGGACGCCGTCGGTGCCGAATATGCTATCCCAGTCGATGTCACCTTTCTTTAGTTGTGAGGCGGCGCTGTTTGCCCTGTCCGAACAACCCACGGCTGCTCGTACGCCGTAGCCGCGCTCGGTGAAATTCAGCCCAATCCTGACTTTCCTGCCGATGCCATCGTATGGGACCCATTTGACATACTCCATACTCACGCCGCCCTGATACATCAAGTCCTCGAGCAATCTTCCTACAGGATTATCCACAAGGGCGGTGACAACCGCGGCTCTTTGAGAGAAACAGCGCTTTAGGCCCCTGGCGACATTGTACTCTCCACCGCCTTCCCAAACCCGAAAATGCCGGGTCGTATGAATCCTTTCCTCGCCCGGGTCCAGCCGAATCATTATTTCACCTAACGAGAGTATGTCATACTTACATTCTGACTTCGGCTTTGCATCTATTATTGCCATGGAGGTCCTCCTTCTAATGTACTTTAGCTGCTGTAGATTTTTCCCTCTCTATAATCCTGCCAGGCCGGCTCAAATGCCTTCCTGTCGGTCGGCGCAGGTCTTAATTTGATGTTTCTGCACTGAAACAAATCGGGCGAACTTTCGTCGTATTCAACCTGCAATACAGTACTTCTTAGCGACTCGTTCTCAGGTTTGAATCTTAACGGCTTGCCGGTGGCTTTGTCAATCACATCGGGATGTATTTCAATACCATCTTCGGAAAGGACAAGATGCGAACCCCGCGCCCCGCTGCCTTGTTTGAGCAATTCCACAACGGCCTTCAGGTACCCAACGCTGGCCAGAGCCAGATGCTCGGCCTGGATTGCTGTAATTAAAGCCTTGGTATCTTTAGAATTGAACCCTTTTTGTTGTATGCCTTTGTAGAGCTTTACCGCTTCTTTCAGGGCTTTTTGAGCATCATTCAATTCTCTTATATGTCCCCCGGAGGCGGTCATACGGCTTCGGACCTCTTCTAAGACATCTTCAGGCTCCAAACCTGATGAGCTTGTATATAGCTCAAAACCGTTGACGATGTCACTTAACTGCTTGTCTATCTCAGGTTGTTTATCTGAGTAATCCGGCAGCTCACAGCCGTAGACGTTTACAATATATTCCGCCGCTCGCAGTCCACCGGTCTGACCGGCGTTAAGGGCAGAGCCGCCGGGACGTTTTACGCCGTGCGTACCCGCCATCTCGCCGATTATAAAAGTCTGGGGTATATTGGACTGCCACCACTTATCCACAGCAAAACCGCCGTTGTTATGCTGGGCACAGACCGCAATTTCAAGCGGCTCCGAATATAAATCAATGCCGTTCTCTTTATATATCTCGATGGCGGGGGTATTCATATGTGCCAGGCGTTCGATAGGCGTTTTCTGCAGTGCGCCGGCCTTTTGCAGATACTCTTTGGCTTCCGGCTCAAGGTCATCGATGTCAAATTCATCCATAGAATCACTGCCTATGGGATTATGTAGAAAGTCCATATATACCCGCCTGCCTTTTTGTGTTTCGTTGAATACCAGGATGTCAATCAATGATGATTGCAGGTTCTTGATGCGCTGCGGGTCGAAGGGCCACTGATACCCTTTTAGAAAAATATTCGTTGCCATCTTGCTCATTGACGGGAAAAAGTCCGTAAGAAACTCTTTCTCGTCTTTGCCCTCGGAGTCGGTGCTGAATATTCGCGGAATCGCCTGCATATAAGTGCCGGAAACGTTCCAGCGGAATTTGATGCTCGCCAGTCCGAACTGCGACTCTGTCAGGTTAGCTCCAATCAGCCCCGCCTTGAACGCCAGCCCATGGATTCCAAGCTGGCCTTTCGGATAGACGGTAGTTTTGAACAGCTCGCCAGGCCCGCCGGCAGCAAGTACTATATTTGCACCAAAGAAGACGTTTATGGCACGATTTGATTCATCAGCGTTTTTCTTATCCACCGTTACAACACCTATGATTCGCTTCGATTCACCGGTGCCGGCTGTTAGTAAGTGTGCGACCTCCTGCGCATCGTAAATCTTTACACCGTACCGTTCGAGCTGTTTCTGCAAACACTGGCTCATAAACCTGCTCGTTTTAGGCCCGGCTGACGTGGCCCGTTCGTACGGGTCATGGTCTGTCTTGTAGCCGATGAAGGTGCCCGTAGAATCCGTTGGAAATGGGACTCCGGCCTGGACTAAGTGATAGAATTCACGAAGTGAGCCGATTGCCTCGATAAGTGCCGAATCGCCGTGGCAGCACCCGGCCGCTGTCAGACTCTTGGCAAACTCTTCTGCGCTATCGGCAACATCCGGACTGGTGCCTATTTTATAATAGGTCTGCTTGTCGGAGCCGCTCATCCGTGAGGCCCCCAGACCAAGTCCTGCGGTTACTACGGCTATTCTTTCCTTGGGATTGGCAATGCCTTTTTTCTCCATAAATTGACACAGATGCACCGCACAGTTCATTCCCGCCGCTCCTGCACCTACAATTACCGTGTTGTAGCGATGCAAGGTTATAGCCTGATTTGCTATTTGCCTTGTTTCCATAAATTTCTTTCTCCCACCTGTGCCTGCGCAACCACAGGTGCAGGCATCAGACAAATGGTCATTTGATAATTCAAATTACTTGTTCGACTTATTCTCTAACAATTTCGGTTTCACAGAATCTTCACCCATTTCCCGCGGCAGCTCTCGCACATTTCCCTGCTTATCGCAAAAGTAAAGAGATGACTGCGAGGGTTTTCTGCCATGGCCGTCAGCCCAAATAGCATAAAAGTCAGGGTGAGCGTTTACTGGACACCGTGCGTATGTGTGATTGTGCGGACTATCTTTCGTAAGCTGTTTGACTTTTTTCCAGGTTTTTCCAAAGTCTTTGCTTGTCCACATAGCCATTTCACCGCCCGGATTATACGGCTGCGGCCCGGTCTCGGTAGGCCCGATTATTCGCCACGTCCCATCGTCCTCGATATAGAGCGAGCCCATATCATAATTGTTATCTGATACAAAAGCTGCTCTTATCTGCCATTCTCGACCCGTCCAGCAAGCGGTGGTCCAGGTGCGCGGTTCATTTTTCGGGCCGGATTCGTACCCCTTGCTTGTCAAAAACAAAATGATTGGTTTTTCTTTTTTATCCAACCGAATATCCTTCAGATAAACGTTCAGACCTTGGGCCTGGTAATCGTGGACAAGAGCGGCATTCTCAACGTTTGTCAGCGGCAGCATCATTTTTTGCCCATCAACCGTTTGCCACGTTCTGCCGAAATCGGCGGTTTCGATATAGTATAAATTCGTCCGCCAATTCAGGCCTTTTCCCTCTGGGTGAAAATTAAACGCAGTCCCCGCCTTATTTTTGCCCGCAGTGCTGATTTGATAATGCCCTTTATCAATTGCAGCAATTCGGTTCCACTTCGACCATTTGATGCCGTCCGCGCTTGTCATAAAGCAAATAGTACGGTCAACGGGATAATTGTAGCGGGTGAAGAAACAAATGAATCCTTTACCTTTGATATGCCAGGGCTGCATATATGAGAAGTTGGTAATTGGAGCTTCTTTGCCGTTTTCTATTTTCGTTGCATTAATCAGCTCAAACTTGTTTACATCGTATGGCTTACTGCTTCTGTGGATATACGAAGGCCTCGCGGTGCCGTGTGAAGTCGAGAATATCCATATATAGCCCTTGTCATCTACTGATATAACAGGATTATCATGGGCATCGCTGGTCTTTTTGTCAAGAAGTATGGTTGGCCGCGGCACCATCCCTGTCGTGTGGTCATAGTAAGAGACCATATGCAGCAGCTTTCTGTTGCTGTCTGTGGTTGTCCCGCCGTAACAGAAAAAAGTCTTCCTGACCTTCTCACAATAGACGGCAAACGGTTTATGCTTGGCGCAGTACGTCCCAAGTCCTCCGCTGTACTTATAGACGTATTCATCACCGGACGGCTGATTCATATACCAGATGCCCCGATAGCCGGTGTCCTTGGCGTTGATTGTTAGCCTCGAAGAAGAGGTCACGGCGTTCGCGCACAACGGCATCCACGTCAGCGAAAAAATGATAAGACTTATAAATAATCTCTGCAATCTTAAGCCTTGTTTCAAACTTCCATTGCTCATAGTCAAGAGATAACACAATTTGTCATTCTGAACGAAGCGAAGAATCTCTTCCCGCACAAGTGTACATTATTCTCATTCATAGGCCAGATGCTTCGCTTTGCTCAGCATGACAGTAAAAACCGTTCAATTTAAATAATTAATATTGAAATTTCTGCCTGTAGTCCGGCTTATCTGTTCGATAGAAGCCGTTGCAAAGTTGATATCTGGATATTTCTCCGACCGCCGTGAATCTATCAGGCGTTTAATGATTGTCAGCTCTTTAGCCAAAAGATTGTAATCCTGTTCGTCGATGATTTTTTTCATTGTGGCCCGGCCAACGGCCGGTCTCATCGAACCCGACGTTGCCGGGTCAATCATACTGAACGAGCCGCCAAGTACCAGAACTCCCGCATCAATATAGTCGGGGATGTTTCCCGGATTTGTTCCGCCCGTTGGCACCAGGCTGATGGTCTTATGAATAGCCGGGTCGATTGCCTTAACAAAGCCGGGCCCGCCGAGCTGCTTGGCCGGGAATATCTTACACAGATTCGCGCCCTTGGAAAACTGGCTTACGACCTCCGTCACACTGCCGCATCCCGGTATCATAGGGAGCTTACCGGCAAACTTCTCGAAGCTTTCGTCGCGGAAGTTGATCGCCGATACAAGATAGCATGCCCCGGCATCGGCAACCTCCTGCACCGAGGGCAGCGGGTCCTGCGGATGTGCCTTGTTATAAACATCGAGCATAGCGGGTGAATCAATTAAACTTGCCGAGCCGGCCGCAAAATCGCCCAGCTCTTTGCGCAGCCGTGACAGTTTCTCCAGAGGCTTATTTATCCGGCATGTTACCTCCATATTATTAACACCTGCCTTTATAAGAGCCTCGGCCGTCTTGACAACGTCGAGCTTGTCCTGGTTAAAGACGAGAATAAAGCCGTCTCTTAACAGTGTTGTGATTGTGCTTTTAATATCCATTATTACTCACTCCCTACAGTCTTCTTAAATGAAAGCCCCCATCGACGTTTATAACCTGGCCGGTTGAGAAATCAAGGCTGCCTTCGGCAATTGCCCCAACCGCTTTTGCGATATCTTCCGGCTGACCCCATCGCTTAATCGGAGTAAGGCCCTCCGCTATCAGCTTGTCGTATTTGTCCTTCACAACGCTGGTCATATCAGTCTGGATGATGCCGGGCCTTATCTCAAATACTCCGATACCGTATTCAGCTAATCTGTCCGCATACAGCATCGTCATCATTGTAACGCCAGCTTTGCTGACACAATACTCCCCCCGTGCCGGTGAGCTGGTGTATGCTGAGATTGAGCCTGTATTTACAATCCGAAACGCCCGCTCGGGATGTGTCTTTTTCTGTTCAATCATCCAGTTAGCTACCAGTTGAGTCAAAAAGTAAGGCCCCTTTAGGTTGATTCCCATTACTCTATCGAAGCTGGCCTCTGTGGCTTCAAGAAGGTCCATCCGTTTCGATGGGGCGACACCGGCATTATTCACAAGCATATCGCACCTGCCGAGTTTGCTCCTGGCCAGAGCAACCAGACTATTCCTGTCCCCGGCACTGCTGACATCGCCTCGCAGGCTCTCGCACTTTGCTCCGAGCTTCTTGATTTCTTTTTGAGTTTGCTCTGCGCGTGATTCATCCGGCTCGCCCTCGGTCGTAAAATCAAAGTGGTTGATGACTAAATCATAACCTAATGATGCCAGTTCTTTTGCAATACCTTTTCCGATACCTCGACTTGCTCCGGTAACAATTGCTGCTGGTCTTTCCGCCATTTTCAAAATCCTTTCGTAAGAAATCTATTAAAATCACTTCTGTCATTCCTGCGCAAGCAGGAATCCATCTTTCTTCGTAGCAGTAGGGGCAGTTCGCGTACCGCTCCTGCTTAATCCTTTTTCCTTAGAAATTCGTTTATTTCTTTGGCCGCCTTCATTCCGTCTGCAACGGCTGCGACCACCGTCAATGCCCCTCTTACAAGGTCACCGCCGGCAAAGACTCCATGCCTGGATGTCGCCAGTGTCCCTTCTGTTGTTTGGATAAGTCCCTTTGTTAGCTCAACACCCGGAAGAATTTCGCTGATTTCCTCCGGCGAACTCTGGCCTATGGCCTCCACCACAACATCCATTTCAAGCTCATAGGCGCTCGACTCTATCGGCTCAGGCCGGCGTCGTCCGCTCCGGTCGGGCTCGCCCAATCGGGTCGGGCAGACCTTAATGGACTTTAATTTGCCGTCGATGGAATTGAATCCGAGCGGCTGAGTCAATATCAAAAAATGCACACCTTCCTTTATCGCACTGTCCCGTTCAGAACTCCAGGCCGGCATCTCTTTGAAAGAACGGCGATATATAATATAGACATCTTTGGCGCCAAGCCGCCTGGCCGTTACCGCCACATCCATTGCAGTATTGCCCCCGCCCGTCGCCGCTACGCGCTTGCCTGCTATCTGCAAGCGATTTGGTTCCTTAGCGGCGGAAAGAAACTCCATCGCATTCCATAGGCCGTCGATGTCCATATCGCTGAGGCTGACCGATTTCGCAAGGCCCATACCGATAAAGACGGCTTCAAAACCTTGCTTTATAATCGTATCAAGATTGAAACCTGTGTTTAATTCTTTCCCGAGGCGTAAAATCATCCTGTCTTTAGGCACATCAGCGAATATAGCTGCAATTTCATTCTTCAGCGAATCACCTTGTCTGTCCGATGGGATTACTGATTCTATCATCCCGCCGAACTCACTGCTCCTATCGAATATCGTTACGGTGTGTCCTGCTTCAAGTAATTTCGCTGCACAGGCCAGACCCGCCGGCCCTGCGCCGATTATAGCGATGTTCTTTCCGCTTGCTTTTTTGGGTATTCGTAGTTTTGACCAGCCGTTCTTATTGGCCTGCTCAGCCAGATATCTTTGTATATCAGCAATCGGAATGGGGGCGTCGCCGATAAAGGCCTGCAGGCAGCTGCCTTCACATTGCTGCTCGACCGGACAAAGCCAGGCGCAAATCTCAGGAAATATATTGTTCTCTCTTAGCACTTCGTATGCGTCCTTTTCATTGCCGTCAAGGAACAGGCTGATGAATTTCGGGATATCAACACCGGCCGGACACGCCAGCTGGCACGTCGGCTCCTGACATTTTCTGCACGCCGACGCCAGCCGGAGTAGATTGTCCCGGTCGCCCATCCTTCCGTGCTCGAATATCGGCCCATATACTTCATTGTCCCGTACCACGCAGCCTGTCGTTCCGCTGTCTCGCATTATCTGCGTACACGCGCTGCAGCTCACGCAGACCTTCTCCGGATACATCCTGCCTTTCGTGATGATATCTTTGGCGAAATCCGGATATGCAAATGCCATCCTTCCCGCACCGACCAGGGTGGTCAGGCCGTTTGCTTTGTTTGCCGCCGCCACGTTTGCAAAAAGTGTCCGCAGCCAGCTATAGCCCGTACCGACAATTGCGATGCCGGGAAATTTCTTTTGAATTTCGCCGGTCAGATTCACGAGCCTGCTTACGCCGACGAGCGGATGTTCCGGCTCTTCATAGCCGCCGACTATCGCCTCATTGAAAGGCCGGCCCACGTGCGGATTGTAATACGGATTTGCCACCGTGATGTTAATCAGATTAACGCCACGCTGCTGCAGAAGCCCAATCAGCTTCTTCGGCTCCGTCAAGTCCGGCTTACGGTAATCATTTTTATCGACACCCCAGCCGTATGGATAAGGTATGGCGTCATAAATACCCAGTCTTGTCGTAATCGGTTTATCTTCACCGAGTTCGTTATGGATTTTGTCAATAACTTCGAGAACAAACCTTGTTCGGTTCTCGAACGAGCCGCCGTATTTACCATCTCTGTTATGGCAGGCAAAAAGCTCATTTATCAGGTACCCGTGACAGGATTTTATATCGACCGCATCAAAACCGACCTCAAACGCTATACGTGCGGCCGTGACGTAAGCATCCTGAAGTTTATCGAGGTACTCATCGCTCACGAGGGGCCAGTCGTCGGGTATCTTGCTTTTCCTGTTCGTATCGGGTTTTTTCTGGGGAGCCAGAGCATCTCGATACGGGTCACGTTGTGCAATCAACGGATATGCAACACCCTGCGGCTTACTATATCGTCCCGAATGAGTCAATTGCAGCACGAGTACGGGCTTATGCATCGGCCCGATGGCTTCCGTTGCGTCTTGCCGTATGCTTTTAACCATTGCCGTAAAGCTGTCTTTGTTTTCTTCATGTAGCCACAGTTGTCTCGGATTGGCCCTGCCTTCAGGCACAACCGCTGTCGCCTCGGCCCAGATAAGTCCGGCCCCGCCGGCGGCAAATCTTTCATATCGTCGTAATGTTAGTTTGCCCGGCCGGCCCTGCGAATCGCCGTCGCAGCCCTCCATAGGATGCACCGCTAACGAATTCGGTATGGAAAGCTTACCAGCCCGAACGGGCTCAGTTAGGATCGAAACGTCCTCAGCAGCCTCAATCCGCACACCAAGCCGACTGCCCAATCGCTCTAAATCTTCAATGCTGCCCAATTGAAATTCCCACATCTGTTTTTCCTTTGTTCTACGTCTTAGGATTCGTAATCACCCATCCATGCGTTGCGCATCAAGTATCGAGCATCGAGTATGTGATTCTACACTACCATTATCCTGATTTCAACCCTGTGGTGAGTATGCCTTAATTGTGTCTTGACGAAGCCTTGCAGGGTGCGATTTTCGCACTATTTTTTCTCTTTGTTGGAATTGTGAAGCTTCGGTTACCAGGCATAAGGCATGTAACTTTCGAATCGCCTGATGTATTGCCAATCACCTTTATACTCGTGGCAGAGACCCCAGCGAATACCTTCAAGTGGACTCTTATCTGTATCAAGTGAGCGAACCAAGCCAACCGCATGTGGTCCCAATTTAATGTGCGATTTAATTTCAAAGTTGATGCCATCTTCAGCAAATTGAATGGTGTTTTTTTCCGGCCCATCGGTTGTTAACATGGCAGCAATGCCGCCCTTGTAGGGCCAAACGCAAATTTCATGACCACTGTTGGTAATGGGATTGTATTGGGATTTAACATAGGGACCTTCCGGTTTGTCGGCAATAGCCACACCCCATTTAATTTCTCGTCCTCCAAATGTAATACGTTCTCCCATGCGCTCACCTTTATAGTAGAGGTAAAATTTGTTTCTATAATACATCAGCGTAGGATCATGCACTTTATGACTGTCAAAATCACCCTGTTTTTTCACTTTAAAGCGATTATCCTCATCGCCCAACCATTGGCCGTTATCGGCGGGTTTAAGAATTGGTGCTTCTAATTTTTTCCAGGGTCCATCCGGAGAATCGGCAATAGCCATACCAACATTGTTTTTTACCCGGTTGGCATAAGGTGCCTTCACTACCTGATAAACAAGATAATATTTTCCATCGTGGGCTAATACTTCAGGAGTAAATACTGCCCGGTCGTCATAAGCCCCTTCCGGCCCTCTTCCAACAGCCAGCCCTTCTTCTTTCCATTCCCATCCATCTTTCGAGGTTGCGTACCAAACCTCGGTTAAATCCCATGGAAAAACCTTTTTCGAAGGATCACCTGTGCCAAATCCGTATGTTTTTCCTCCGCCTTTGGTGTACCAGACATAATAGGTCTGGCCTACCAGAATAACTGCACTTGGGTCTCTGCGAATTACACCTTCTTCATATTGGAAATCGCCCTTTAAATCCTGCTTTTTAAAACTGCAAAACCACTCGGGGCCTTGCTCGTAATTTCTTTCTATTGCACGCTTTGATGCTGCGCTCAGCTTATTCCTGTTTGTAATGGCATTTTTGTCATAAACTTCTTCTTCGATTTTTTCAGTTGAAAGATGCGATTCGCATCCTGCCATACCGATGATAATGCACGACAGGAAATAGTAAGTAATGTGTTTCATTGTTTGTAATATTTAAGAATTGTAGAACTTTAATTCATTGAATAGTTAATCTTATCCGGGATTCCCATAAACAATTGTATATCCATGCCTGTTCTGAGCTTGTCGAAGGGCTCAGCCGCCTCAGGTCTTCTGTGCTGCCTAATTGGAACTCCCACATTCTTTTTGTCTTTCGGTTCATACCTCACTAACTGGCCGGTAGCCAGTGGTGAGCATTCGATTAACCATTTAACTACTCACCAAATTTGTGAGTTTTGGTTTAAGGAACTTAGCTGTATAACTTTTTTTGTTTTTGATAATATCTTCAGGCTTCCCTGCGACCACGACTTTGCCGCCGGCGTCTCCGCCTTCGGGGCCGAGGTCTATTATATAGTCTGCCATCTTGATAACGTCAAGATTATGCTCGATTACTACTACCGTATTGCCCATATCGCACAACCGCTGAAGCACATTTAAGAGGTTATGAATATCGGCAAAGTGCAGACCCGTTGTTGGCTCATCGAGCAGATACAAAGTATGTCCCGTAGCGGCTTTACCCAGCTCGGCGGAAAGCTTTACCCGTTGTGCCTCCCCGCCCGAAAGCGTCGTCGAGGCCTGGCCTAATTGCATATAGCCCATACCTACATCGGCCAAGGTCCGCAATATTCGAACAATCGTCGGAAAATTCGCAAAAAAATCCAGCGCCTCGTCAATCCTCATATCGAGCACATCGGCAATATTTTTCCCCTTGTAAGTAACCTGCAGCGTTTCCGGATTGTATCTTTTGCCGCGGCAAGCTTGACAGGTTACGTAAACATCCGGCAGAAAGTGCATCTCAATCTTCTTCGTTCCCTGTCCGCGGCAATATTCACAGCGTCCGCCTTTAACGTTGAAGCTGAATCGGCCGGGCTTATAACCGCGAATCTTCGCTTCCCGCGTCATTGAAAACAGTTTTCTTATCACATCAAAAACGCCCGTGTATGTTGCCGGATTGCTTCGCGGCGTCTTGCCTATCGGCGACTGGTTTATCTCTATGACCTTATCAATCTGCGAAGTGCCAAGAACGGTTCTGTGTCTGCCCGGCTTTTCGCGAGACCGGTACAGCCGGCGCCTCAAAGCCCTCAGCAGAATCTGGCTGACCAACGTGCTCTTGCCCGAACCCGAAACACCAGTTACGCACGTAAACACACCAAGCGGAAATTTGACGTCGATATTTTTGAGATTGTTCTGGGCCGCCACCTTTACTTCAAGGCATTTTCTCAGGTTATATTTTCTTCGCTTTAAGGGCAAAGCTATACTCTTTTCGCCGCTCAGATACTCACCTGTCAGCGACTCCTCGCAGCCGGTAATATCATCCAGATTGCCCTGTGCGACAACTTCACCGCCATGCGCACCGGCGGCCGGGCCGATATCGATAATATGGTCGGCGCTTCTGATTATATCTTCATCGTGCTCGACCACTATAACTGTATTGCCTAATCGGCTAAGGCGCTTTAGTATCCCCAACAGTCGGTTGTTATCACGCCTGTGCAGACCTATCGTCGGCTCATCAAGCACATAACAGACCCCGACCAGACCGCTGCCCACCTGTGTTGCTAAGCGGATTCGCTGGGCCTCACCACCGGCAAGAGTGCTGCTCATCCGGTCTAAGGTCAAGTATCCGAGTCCCACATCCACCATAAATTTAAGTCGCGCTTTTATTTCCTTTAACACCGCTGCACCAATTAGAGACCTTTCTTTGTCTAATTTCAGTCTATTGAAAAATCCCTGTGCCTTTTCGATACTAAGCGAGGTCAATTGATGTACGTTCTTGCCTCCAACAGTTACTGCGATGGCCTCAGGCCGAAGCCGTGCACCCCCACAGCTTCGACAGGGCTGCTCCGAAAGGTAGCTGTGCAATCTGGTTTTAACATACTCGCTGGTGGTCGTTTCCCATCGCCGGGTAAGATTCGGGATAACACCTTCGAACCACACGCCGTATTGTTGCTCGTCGGCTGCCGTCGTCCCGTACATCAGAATCCTTCTGTACTCTTTCGGTATTCGACTAAAAGGTATCGATTTACTGATCCCCATATTCCTGCAGAACCTTTTAACCAGCCGGTTGTAGAAGATATTCATTCTCTTGCCCCCCTTGCGCCAGGCATCGACTGCGCCGTTTTCTAACGAAATACTTTTGTCCGGCACAATCAGGTCGGGGTCAAATTCAAGAATCGTCCCAAGACCGTCACAGCTTTTACAGGCCCCATACGGACTGTTGAAGCTGAACAGCCGGGGCGATAACTCCTCAAGGCTGGCCTGCGGATGTTTTGGACAGGCAAACTTTTCGCTGTAAATAACCTCATCCCACGGCGTGTTGCCATTGCTTGTTTTATTCGCATCGGGCTTCTGGACCAGCACCAGAAGGATACCGTCAGCCAATTTTAGTGCCGTCTCCACGGAATCAGCTAACCGAACACGTATCGAATCCTTGATTATCAGCCTGTCAACAACCGCTGCAATGTGGTGCTTTTTATTCTTGTTCAAAGCCGGGACATTCCGCACATCATAAACAGCCCCATCAACACGCACACGAACGAAGCCTTCGCGCTGTATGCCGACAAAAATATCCTTGTGCTCGCCTTTTTTGCCGCGAACCAGCGGGGCACAAATCTGGATTTTCGTACCCTCGGCCTCCGAAAGAATCGAATCTACTATCTGCGATGAATGCTGGCTTGTAATCTCTTTGCCGCATACCCAGCAGTGCGGCTGGCCCACGCGGGCAAAAAGCAGTCTGAAATAGTCATAGATTTCAGTAGTCGTAGCCACCGTTGAGCGGGGATTGCTGCTGGCGCTTCGCTGTTCGATTGCAATAGTAGGCGGCAGGCCCGTAATCTCGGCCACCGCCGGTTTCTGCATCTGTTCGAGGAACTGCCGGGCGTAGGCACTAAGCGACTCAACGTATTTTCTCCGTCCTTCGGCATAAATGGTATCGAATGCAAGTGAGCTTTTCCCTGAGCCGCTGATGCCGGTAATTACCACCAGCTTATCGCGCGGAATATCCAGACTGATATTTTTAAGATTGTGCTCCGCCGCACCTGTAATCCTGATTGCTTTCTCTGTTCTCTTGGCCATTTTACGTTCTTGCTACTCTAAATATACTCCAGTTAAAAATTCGATAATGACCCAAACTAAGGATTGTAACACAACATCGTAAAAAGGTAAAATGCTTTGATTTAATAATTTGTTATATATTGTGTTTGTGTCTATAGTCTTTCAAGGCTGTCAAAGCAAGGGGCAGAAAGCCACAAAACCTATGCGGATAAAGGATTTACATAGCTGGTATTTGTCTTACTCGGATGCCAGAGACCTGCAGGAGAGCCTCGCCTCCAAAGTGCAATTTATCCCACTGAAAAAACAGCCAAAACTGATCGCAGGTATTGACTGTGCCTTTAGCAAGGACGGCAAAAAAATCATCGCCGCCGTTATAGTGCTAAAGCTGCCGGATTTCGCTCCCGTAGAAACAACAAGTGCCCTACGAAAAGTTACATTTCCTTACATACCCGGCCTGCTCTCTTTTCGTGAAGCTCCGGTCTGTATCGCCGCGGTTGAAAAACTCAAAACCAAGCCGGATGTATTCATTATTGACGGCCAGGGCATAGCCCATCCTCGCCGGCTCGGTCTTGCAGCCCATTTGGGCTTATTTTTCGATAAGCCGACTATCGGCTGTGCAAAAAGCAGACTAATCGGGCAATTCCAGGAGCCCCCGCTGGAAAAAGGTGCATATACTTTATTGAAAGATAAAAAAGGCGTTAAACGAGATACGCAGTACGAAACGATCGGTGCAGTAGTTAGAACACGTACAAATGTCAAGCCGGTTTTCGTCTCTGTAGGTAATAAATGTCTGCTAAAGGATGCGATAAAAATCACCCTTTCCTGCGCAGTTAAATATCGCCTGCCCGAACCTACTCGCCTCGCCCACCAGCTCGTCAGCGAACTAAAATTGAAAACCTAACGACATTTATAGTGCTCTCGATTGAAAATTTCCGTTTATACGCGGGTAGGTAGCTTTACAATAATATTTTATTATTTTACTCGCGGGAATTTACTACCCTGAAGGGTATAATCCGCAGTTTCACATTGAGATCATTCCGAAACAACTCTTGCGGATTTTATCACCACAGGTTCGACTGGAACGTCTCCCATATCTATACCCTTTTTATTCATCCGCGTCGTTGTTACCACTGATGCGATTGCATCCACAACGTCCATTCCCTCAAGTACCTTTCCAAAGACTGCATATCCCGGATCGCCGTTCTCAACGTAGTTCAAAGGTGCATTGTCTCGATGGTTAATGAAAAACTGGACAGTTGCGCTGTCAGGATGAGGTTTCCGAGCCATCGCGATAGTACCTCGCTCATTTTTCAAGCCATTTTTAGCTTCATTTATGATTGCCTCACGCGTTTGTTTTTCTTCCATTTCGGCTGTTAAACCGCCCCCTTGTATCATAAAGCCCGGCATGACTCTATGAAATATAGTCCCATCATAGAAACCTTCCTCCACATATCCGAGGAAGTTCTTCACCGTAATTGGCGCAGCCTGCTCATTAAGCTCAATGACGATATTACCCATGCTTGTTTCCAGCTTCACCGTTTTCGTTTCTGATGTCATCATATTCCTTTTAAAGTTCGCCTTTTTCGCTCCCTCACCGCAGCCGCAGACCAAAACAACAGCCGTCAACAATCCGCAAAACCAGGACTTGCTAATCATAATGTACATCCCTCAAAGCCAAAATACTTATAAATGTGTCGTTTATTTTTTTCACAGGTTATCCACTAAGAAACTATCTCAAAACACAATTTGTCATTCTGAGCGCAGCGAAGAATCTCTT
>CAZLIO010000014.1:0-19291 GCA_964559025.1 uncultured Pirellulales bacterium
TAGCCGGTGAAGGACTTATTTTCCTTTCGGGCGGATATAACGCAGGAAGTATGATGCTGAAGTTAGTCCAGGATGGTGACAAGATAAGCGCAGAACCGGCCTTTCGGCTTGAACCAGAAGTATTCGGCTCCCCTCAACATACACCGATTTTTTATGACGGCTATATCTACGGCGTCGGTGCCGATGGACAATTAAACTGTCTTGACCTGGACGGTAAGGTTGTGTGGACCAGCACAAGTGTTCACAAATTTGGACTTGGGCCATATACAATCGCCAACGGCCTTATATATGTTATGAATGATGACGGCCTGTTGACCCTGGCAGAGGCTACGCCGAACGGATATGTTCAACTTGCCCAAGCCAAGGTGCTGGAGGGCCCGGAATCATGGGGGCCTATGGCAGTTGCTTCCGGCAGATTGATTTTACGTGATATGAACCAAATGATATGTATTGATGTTACTGACCGGTAGAAAGGAAATTAGAAAGTGCCTAAAAGATTAGGAACAACGAATATTAAGATTTTTGTAGGCGTGCTTATTGCGCTGGCTGTTGTCATTTCCGTGGTTGCACTGGTACGACTTGATACGACCGGCAAAAAAGGCAGCGGTCTGGGTAAAGAGTATCTCTATGAAATCGATGCAAAGATTGACCCGAACCTGATTATTTATGAAGAAACAGGTTCGGCAATTAGTACCGGGCTCAAGGCTCCGACGGCGATTGCTGTTGGTCCTGGTGGACGTGTTTATGTTGTCGGCGATAATGTCATCCGAGTATTTAATGAAGGTCCGAATTCTAACTTCTCTTCCTTTGGTCAGATTGAGCTGCCCTGTGCGCCACGATGTCTGACAGTGGCTGATGATGGTAAGTTCTATATCGGGACCAAAGACCATGTGGAAGTTTATGACAACCAGGGTAAACAGCTTGCGAGCTGGGAGAGTCTGGGTGAAGATGCGGTCTTAACCGGCATAGCTGTTTCAAAAAACGATGTGTTTGTTGCAGATGCGGGTAATCGCATTGTATTGCGCTATGATACTTCAGGAACTCTTATCAGCCGTATCGGCAGAAAAGATAAAGCTCGAAATATCTCAGGCTTCGTCATACCGAGTCCTTATTTCGACCTTGCGGTTGGCCGTGACGGACTGTTGCGAGTAGTCAATCCCGGTCTTCATCGCATTGAGGCATATACCTTTGACGGTGACCTTGAGTTCTTCTGGGGCAAGTTTTCAAATGTGGATGTGAAAGGTTTCTGCGGCTGCTGCAATCCCGCCAATATTGCCATACTTGATGATGAAAGTTTCGTCACCTGTGAAAAGGGCCTGACACGAGTTAAAATTTATGATGCCGAAGGCACTTTTGTAGGCGTGGTCGCCGGGACGGAACAATTGATTGAAGGCGGGACCGCGCGTATTTGCTATTTTCCAGACCAGTGTCAGGCCGGAGGCTTTGATGTGGCTGTTGATGCCGCCGGGCGAATTTTCGTATTGGACACAATTAAGAATGTCGTGAGAATATTTACTAAGGTTAAGGCAGAGCAATGAGCAACTTATTCAGACAGATGATAAGCCGACGACATCTGCTTGCAGGAATAGCTCGATATGCAGCTTTGGGGACGCTGGGAGCAATCGGCGGGGGTGTTTTTGCTAAAAGACGCAGATTAATGCAGGGAACCCGCCTTGCGGGAACCCAGGAGGGTGTTTGTATTAGTAGTGGAATTTGTAAAGGCTGCGGGATTTTTGAGCAGTGTGGTCTGCCCCAGGCTTTGTCGGCAAAACAACTTTTAACGAGAATGGATGATGAGCGAAAATAAGAACAATATTAGCAGACGCCATTTTCTCAAAGATGGTTTTTGGGCAGGATGTTTAGCCGGCCTTACTGGATTGGCGGGCTTCCTGGTCAGCAAGGTCAAAAAGACTAATACTGTCTGGCAGATTGACCCCTATACCTGTATTGCCTGCGGTAACTGTGCAACTTATTGCGTATTGGAAGAATCGGCGGTTAAGTGTGTGCATGCCTTTGCGGTGTGTGGGTACTGTAAAATCTGTTTCGGCTTTTTCGGGCCGGAGCCTGTTGAAATCAACGAGGGGGCGGAGAATCAGCTTTGTCCGTCAGGGGCCATAACGCGTACCTTTGTGGAGGACCCCTATTACGAGTACACTATCGACGAATCGCTGTGCAATGGCTGCGGAAAATGTGTCAAAGGATGTAACACCTTTGGAAACGGCGCATTGTTTCTCCAGGTACGTCACGACCGCTGTTTGAATTGTAATGAATGTTCAATTGCTGCAGCTTGTCCTTCGGGTGCATATAAGCGGGTTCCTGCTGACGAGCCTTATCTACTTAAGGAGGCGGGACACGCTTAATGATACGTTTTGGTTATATCATAATCGGTATAGCTCTTTCCCTAACTTTATGCAGTGTTGCATCAGGAGTCGAACGCTTTCCGCCGCCTGATTTTGTCGAGACCGACCATGTAATACCGAGCCCGACTGTCCCCAGCCCGCGTCAGGACATTTACGAATACATAGATGCTGTAGTGCTTTTGGTAGCGCTTGGCTTATCTTCATATCTGGTCTTGAGGAAGCGCAGCCGACGGGCAATATTTGCTTTGATGGTTTTTTCGCTGCTTTACTTCGGCTTTTGGCGAAAGGGCTGTGTCTGTTCGGTAGGGGCTGTTCAGAATATTGTTTTGTCTATTTTTGACCGCGACTACGCCGTGCCGATTGCCGTTGCAGTGTTTTTCCTGCTGCCGCTTGTCTTTGCGCTGTTTTTCGGAAGAGTCTTCTGTGCAGCGGTATGTCCCCTTGGAGCAATCCAGGATTTGGTATTGTTACGGCCTATCTCGGTGCCTAATTGGCTCGAAAGCGGGTTGCGGTTATTTGCGTATGTTTACTTAGCTGCGGCAGTTCTGTTTGCAGCTACCGGAAGTGCTTTTTTGATATGCAGGTATGACCCGTTTGTTGCATTCTTCCGTTTGAACGGAAACTTGAATATTTTAATAATTGGTGCCTGCTTGCTGGTCATTAGCGTTTTCATAGGACGTCCTTACTGCCGATTTATCTGCCCCTACGGAGTGCTGCTCAGAGAGTTATCACGACTCTCAAAATGGCGGGTAACTATTACGCCGGATGAATGTATTCAGTGCAGACTGTGTGAAGATTCGTGTCCCTTCGGCGCTATTAAAAAGCCCACGACTGATTGGCCGACGACGGAATATGGCAGGAGTAAGAAAAGACTTGCCGTTCTGATTCTTCTTTTGCCTGTCCTGATTATTTTATGTGGATGGGCAGGCTCCGGCCTAAAGACGGTAACATCCCGCATGCACGCAACAGTCAGATTAGCCGAGCGCATCTATTTGGAAGATACCGGCGAAGTCGAAGACACTACGGATGCCAGCCTGGCTTTCAGAGCTACGGGCAAAGAGCCAAAAGAGCTTTACGAGGAAGCTTCAAATATCAGGGCCGAGTTCGGACTGGGCGGCTGGTTCTTTGGAGGATTTGTTGGGCTGGTGATCGGGCTTAAGTTAATTGCCGTCTCCGTCTGGCGACAGAGAACTGACTACGAAGCCGGCAGAGCAGGATGTCTGGCATGTGGCCGCTGTTTCAAATATTGTCCCAAAGAGCATGAGAGAGTGAAGAAAATAAAAGAGGCAAGAGCTAAATACTAATGGAATCTCATACTGACAAAACTTCTCAAAGTATCGAAGCATTAAGCCCCTGGTATCGAAGTGCAATTACAACAGCCGTTGTGTGCGCGGTTTTTTCTCTTATTGTACTTTCACTTTTTGTTATCAATTATGTTCGGGGCAGGATAATTGACCTTAGGTGGGAAACACAGTTCGAGAATCTGAAAATAGAGCTTCGCC
Organism: uncultured Pirellulales bacterium; assembly: GCA_964559025.1. Lineage (GTDB taxonomy): Bacteria > Planctomycetota > Phycisphaerae > Sedimentisphaerales > Anaerobacaceae > NIOZ-UU13. The sequence goes on from CAZLIO010000014.1 coordinate 3,863, forward strand.
GGAATCCTGACGATAAGCAGCTTTTGTTGCAGATTCGCCAATTGGATTTGCAATTCAGGCAGGATAGAATACGACGGCTGGATTTCTCTCGCAAAGGCAGTTACCTGCTTTTTGGCAGTGTAGTGATAATGTTGATATCTCTAAAGTGCGCGGACACGTTTAGAAATAAAATACCGGCGCCGCAGGTGCTCAGTAACAGAGGCGATGAGCAGCTCCACCAAGCAACGTTAGCTCGATGGGCTGTAACCGCTGGTTTAGCAGTACTTGGCTCAGGAGCGTTAATTCTTGCAATGAGCACCGATATTGATTTTGGCGAAACCGGAGCAGCGATCACTTCCTATCCTTCGTTCGAGCAGATTAATAAGAATTGGCCCAGCTTTCGCGGCCCCGGCGGGCTCGGAATAAGTGCTTATACAAATATTCCTGCGGATTGGAATGGCAAAACTGGAGATGGAATCCTCTGGAAAACCAAGATACCGCTTCCGGGCAATAATTCACCCGTTGTCTGGGGCGACCGTGTTTTCCTTTCCGGGGGCGACGAGAACAAACTCCAGATATTCTGCTTTGACGCAGTTTCGGGCAGGCTTCTTTGGACGGGGGACGTTACGCGTGCACCTTTAAAAAGCGATGAAGAACCATTTGAAGTAATGGAAGATACCGGTTTTGCCGCTCCTACCGTGGTTACGGACGGCCGACGGGTATATGCCATCTTTGCGACCGGGGACATTGGCTGTTTTGATTTTAACGGCAAACGCATCTGGACCAGAAGTCTGGGAATTCCTGACAGTGCATACGGCTATGCCTCTTCACTTGCGATGTATCGAAACCTGGTTTTGGTTCAATATGACCAGGGAGGCCCCGAGGACGAAATGTCTAAGATGATAGCTTTGGATGGGTTCACAGGTCAGACTGTCTGGGAGACGAAACGGCCGGTCCCGAATTCATGGTCTTCACCAATAGTAACCGAAATCGGCAGTCAGGTTCAACTGTTAACTTGCGGCGACCCCTGGGTTATAGCATACGACCCGGCTAAAGGCACAGAACTCTGGCGGGCTCAGTGCCTTTATGGTGACATTGCACCATCACTAATTTATGCCAGCCCCGTTAGAGACCAAACGGAAAAAGTTTCTAATGGGGCCAACGGACTGGTATTTGGCATAGAACCATACAGCAAGCTGGTTGCCATCCGTCCGGACGGCCGGGGTGACGTTACCGAAACCCATATTGCCTGGAGCATCGAAGAGGGCGCTCCGGATATCTGCTCACCGGTCTCTAATGGTGAGCTTATATTTCTGCTGACTACTGAGGGATTCCTTACCTGCTATAAGGTCGCAGACGGAAAAAGGTTATGGGAGCAGGATTTGAGAGAGGACTTCTGGGCTTCGCCGAGCCTGGTTCTGGCCCCTGCCCCCGCTCCTGTCTTGCGACAGGAAGACGCGGGGGCAAGTCGTGGCAGCGGGGGTGATAAGCTATATCTCCTGACCGAGAAAGGTGTTATGCTCATCGTTCAGGCCGGGCCCGAATATAAGGAACTAACCAGATGTGAGCTGGGCGAGGAATGTCGTGCGTCACCGGCTTTTGCCGATGGATGTATCTATATCCGGGGGCTCGAAAACCTGTACTGCATAAGAAAGAAGACCTCCGAATAAGAATTTATGAGTAAGCTGGATTTGACATTTGTGGAGCAGGCCGTTGAGAAAATCGGCACCGGAGCAGAGAAGGTGCTTGAGCTCTTGCAGGCCGTCCAGGGACACTTTCGCTATCTGCCAAAGGAAGCCCTTGAGCGGATCTGTGAGCTGACGCAGATTACCCCTGCTTCGATTGCCGGTGTTTCCACTTTCTATAGCCAGTTTAGACATAGTCCCGCCGGTCGTCATACAATTCGGGTTTGCATTGGTACAGCTTGCCACGTTAAAGGTGGCGAACAGATTTATGATTTCTTTAAAAGACATCTCGACATTCCGGAGCAGGAGGATACGGACCGACAAAGGTTGTTTACTGTTGAGAAGGTGGCATGTCTGGGATGCTGTATGCTTGCCCCTGTGATACAAATTGACGATATCACATACGGACATCTGACCGGCGAGCAGGCCCCGGCGGTCCTGAGGGATTTTCTCGAACAGCAAAAGGCCGGCGCCTGGCAAGCGCACAAGCAGGCCTTTGAAAAAGAAGCGAAGGACCTTGGCGAAATCCGGATTTGTCTCGATTCAAGCTGTGTGGCCAGTGGCAGCGCCAGAGTGTATAAGGCCTTGCAAAAGGCCATCGAACAGACCGGCGTCAAGGCTTTGGTCAAAAGCGTTGGTTGTTCGGGGATGTCATACCTGGCGCCGCTTATCGAGGTGGTTATGACTGACGGTACTTCATTTCGCTATGCACGAGTCCAGCCCGCCGATGCCAGAGCTATTGTTTTGAGGCATTTTAAGCCAAAACGAATTGGGCGAAAAATCAAAAATGCCGTTTCTACTATGCTCGATAAGATACTCACCGATAAGGCCTGGGAGCCTGTAACGCGTTATTCGGTCGATGTGCGGGACCGACCTGTGGCGGGCTTTTTGGACAAACAGCTACATATCGCTACCGAGCACTATGGGGACATCGACCCTGTTGATATTGATGAATATATTCGCAATGATGGATTCAAAGCGCTGCACAAGTGTGTAAACCAGATGAGCCCGAAAGAAGTTATTAAGGAGATTAAAGGCAGCGAACTTCGTGGAAGAGGTGGTGCAGGCTTTCAAGCATATCTTAAATGGTCCGCTGTCCAAAACAGCAAGTCCGACAGAAAATATGTTGTATGCAATGGTGACGAGGGTGATCCCGGTGCCTTTATGGACAGGATGCTAATGGAGTCGTATCCTTACCGCATTATCGAAGGCATCACAATAGCTGCATATTCGGTCGGGGCGACCGAGGGCTATTTGTATATTCGTGCCGAGTATCCACTTGCAATCAGGCGAATGAGCCGGGCGATAGACAATTGCCGACAGCGTGGTTTTCTTGGCGACAATATTATGAGGGACCCCGCTTTGCCTGTCTCGTCTTGGCCGAGCCAAGACGGGCGGGGACCCAAAAGCGGATTTTCGCTGCATCTGAAAATAATAGCTGGTGCCGGTGCATTTGTTTGCGGTGAGGAGACTGCGCTTATAGCCAGCATAGAAGGCCGGCGAGGTATGCCCCGACTGCGGCCGCCATATCCGGTGGAAAGTGGGCTTTGGGGCAAACCAACGCTTATTAACAACGTGGAAACATACGCTGTGGTGCCCTGGATAATACGTAATGGCTCCGAGGCATTCGCAAGGCTTGGCACGAGCAGCAGTAAGGGGACAAAGGTTTTCGCGCTGGCAGGAAAAATTACACGAGGAGGTCTCATTGAAGTACCAATGGGTGTTTCCATACACCAGATTATAGAAGATATCGGCGGTGGGATTGCAGGCAATTTACGATTGAAAGCAGTCCAGGTGGGAGGACCTTCCGGCGGGTGTGTGCCGGCCGAGCTCGCCCATATTCCCGTTGACTTTGAAGCTCTCAACAACGTTGGGGCAATGATGGGTTCCGGCGGTATCGTGGCACTGGATGAAACCGATTGTATGGTAGATATCGCCCGTTATTTTCTGCAGTTTACTCAGAATCAATCATGCGGTAAATGCACTTTCTGTAGAATAGGCACTCGCCGTATGCTGGATATTCTCGAACGCTTGTGTGACGGACAGGGCAAAAAAACCGATATCGATGAGCTGGAGCATTTGGCCCAAATGATTCAGAAAACAAGTCTGTGTGGACTTGGCAAAACGGCACCGAATCCGGTTCTTTCAACTATTAAATATTTCCGCGATGAGTACGAGGCTCATATCGAGAAACGCTGTCCTGTTGCCAAATGTAAAGCCCTTATTACGTATTCGATAACGGATGATTGCATCGGTTGCAGTTTGTGCGCACAGCACTGCCCGGCTGATGCCATTGAAATGAAACCGTATGAGAAACACGAAATCGACCCTGAAAAGTGTATTCGCTGCGGCACATGCAAGGGTGTGTGTCAATCAGATGCCATTAAGGTTCAGTAAACAATGCCCAAACTGTTCATAGATAATCGTGAAGTTGAAGTTGATAAGGGTGCTACAATTCTCGATGCCGCCGGCAAGCTCGGAATCGAAATTCCCACAATGTGTTTTCTGAAAGATTATAAGCCTTCAACCAGTTGTATGGTATGTGTGGTTAAAATAGACGGTTTGGCTTCTCTTGTGCCGGCCTGCGGGACTATTGTTAAAGATGGTATGCGTGTCGAAAGCAATTCAGAAGAAGTTCTTCAGGCAAGAAAGGCTGCTTTGGAATTACTTTTAAGCGACCACGTGGGTGACTGCCTCGGGCCCTGCCAGACTATATGTCCTGCCCGGATGAACATTCCGTTGATGATTCGCCAGATTGCGGCCGGTAAGTTTCGCGAGGCAATTGCTACCGTCAAAAAAGATATTGCATTACCTGCGGTGTTGGGACGGATTTGTCCGAAGCCCTGTGAAAAAGGCTGCAGACGGGCCGTGTTTGACGAGGCGGTTTCAATTTGTCTTTTGAAACGCTACGTAGCTGACCTCGACCTGCAGTCCGCAAACCCATATTTGCCGCCCTGCAAACCTACGCAGAATAAACGCGTGGCTATTGTCGGGGCCGGCCCCGCCGGTCTGGCTGCTGCTTATTATCTCCAGCAGGCTGGGTTCCGCTGTACCGTTTTTGATGACCACGAAAAGCCCGGCGGTATGCTGCGCTATGCCGTTCCTAAAGAGCATCTTCCAATTGAAGTGCTTGATAAGGAAATCGCGTTAATTGAAAAACTCGGAATGAAATTTAAAGGTCAAACACGAATAGGCACTGATTTATTGATGGAGGATTTGCGAAAGGACTTTGATGCTGTCTTTGTGGCTGTTGGTCAGCTAAACCCCGGTGACGCCGAGTCAATGGACCTTGAAGAAATCCCAAATGGCATCAAAGTAAACGACAAAACTTACCAGACGAATCTGCCGGGCGTATTTGCAGGTGGAGATGCTGTTCATAAGCGCAAGCTTACAGTGCGGGCGGTAGCGGACGGGAAAGAGGCGGCGGTCTCTATCAGTCAGTACTTGTCCGGCTGCTCAGTAACAGGACCGGTTAAGGAATTTAATACTCGTATTGGCAAACTAATGGATGGAGAGATTGAGAAATTCTTAGCCTGTGCTAACAAAGCAGAACGGACGAGCCCAGCAAAGCTGGGTTTGGATCAAAACCCGCCGTTGGCGGGCTCAGGAAAAGATGGCGGGTTCACCGACCAGCAGGCCCGCAAAGAAGCGACGCGCTGCCTGCATTGTGATTGTCGAAAGGCTGATACTTGTAAATTGAAGCGATATTCCCAGGACTATGAAGCCAAACCCACTCGATACAAGGGCCAGCGCCGGTTGTTTACTCAGCAGCTTCAATCGCGCACCAATTTCCACCTGGTCAAAGACTCGGAGCTAACCAAGGTACAAACGGGCAGGTCCGGCTCAATTGGTGCGGGAGATATAATTTATGAAGCCGGCAAGTGTATAGACTGTGGTCTTTGCATACAAACTGCTGCCAAGGCCGGCGAAAAGCTTGGGCTGACCTTTGTAGGCCGTGGTTTTGATGTTCGCGTGGCGGTACCTTTTGACCGTTCAATAGCTCAGGCTCTCAAGCACTCCGCGGACCAATGCGTAAAAGCCTGTCCAACGGGAGCATTGGCATTTTGGGAAGAACCATAGAATTTATATAAAATTGAGATATTGACATCTTTCAGAATATTTCGTACAAAACATTTTTATACTTTCTTCGTAATACTACGGGTGTAAGCGCGTTGTAGTTTACTGAATTAAACTGAAACTGTTTTTATGCAGGATTTGAATATATGACGTATTTTTCCCGCTAAAGCAAGAAGCCTAAAAAGGTAGTTATATAACTTAATCCAACATTACCAATAAATTCAACCTTTCCCTGCTACTCACATTTCGGAGGAACTCTATGAAAACACAAAAAGCACTCAAAAATAACATCCGGGCGTTATTATTTGTTTTCTGTGTATGTGCCGTTTTAGCCGTCTTTTCTAATATGGCAGAGGCGGCAGATTGGCCCAACTATCGCGGTCCCAATTACGACGGCATCACAAGCGAAACAAACTGGAGTGCAAATTGGCCAACAAGCGGCCCAAAGCAGCTCTGGAAGAAGTCTATCGGTATTGGATTTTCGTCGATGACGATCAGCAATGGTCGAGTTTACACAATGGGCAACACAGGCAGAAAAGGCGACAAGAAAGAACACGATATTGTCTTTTGCCTGGATGCAAATACCGGCAGAGAGATATGGACACACATTTATCCGTGTCCTTTACAGCCAAAATCATACGAAGGCGGCACCCTGTCCACACCTACCGTCGATGGTGACGTTGTTTATACAATCAGCAAAATGGGACATCTTTTCTGTCTCAAGGCCGCTACTGGTGAGGTAGTCTGGCAGAAGAATATGAATCGGGACTATGGCTTTAAGCTGCCCACCTGGCACTTCTCCGGCTCGCCCCTGGTTATGGGTGAGATGTTGATATTAAATCTCGGCACAGCAGGCGTCGCCCTCAACAAGACAAACGGACAGATAATCTGGGAAAACGGTAAAGATGTCTGCGGGTATGCCACACCTGTACCCTACAAGATGTACGGCCAACAATGCCTCGCCTTATGTGCATCCAATGCGATTAAGGGCGTGAAGCTCGACGACGGCAAAGTGCTCTGGCAGTACACGTTTGTCAACAGGTATAAGGTCAACGCCTCCGATCCGATAGTGGTCGGCAGCGACGTATTCGCTTCGTCGGGCTACAACTTGGGCTGTGTACGGGTCAGCATCAACGCGGGCAAGGCTACGAAAGTCTGGCAAAATAAGAACATGCGAAATCACATTAACTGCTCAATGTTCTGGAATGGCTATATCTATGGATTTGATGAGTCTCGATTTAGTTGCGTTGACTTCAAAGACGGCAGCATAAAATGGACCGATGGCAGCATGGGCAAAGGCGCGCTTATGATGAGCGCCGACGGCAGAATGATAATCATAAGTGACAGGGGCGAATTAGTCATTGCCAAGGCTAACCCAGAGAAGTTCGAGCCTATCTCCCGCTCGCAGATTCTCCCGAGAAGCAAATGCTGGACAACACCTATCCTTGCCAACGGCAACATCTATGCCCGCAATGCGAATGGTGATATAGTCTGTGTCGATGTCAGCAACTAAGTTTGAGGAGGGGGCAATACAATTAACTCAGATTATGATTTCAATAATCTTACATATAAGTTAAGTTTAAGGGAAAATTTGAAGTCTTATTTGGAAAGATCTACGAACATGTTAAAAACAAGTAGAGAGTATTTATCCGCGACAGTTTTTGCTCTTTCACTATGTCTAATTGCATTTAGCTGTCAAAGTACCGCCAAGGCGGCTGATTGGCCCCAGTGGCGAGGACCAAATCGTGATGGAGTATGTACAGAAAACGGTCTGCTTAAAAGCTGGCCCGAAGGAGGACCGAAACTTTTGTGGGAGCTTACAGGCCTTGGGAAAGGATTTTCCAGTCTCACAATTGTTGACGGCAGGTTCTATACAATGGGTGACGTCCGACTCGGTTCTGAAAAAGTGCAATGCGTTCTTGCCTACGACCTGTCCACACGCAAACGGCTTTGGGCAGCCAAAGTTGGACCTACGCATAATGACGGCCCTCGCTGCACACCGACCATTGATGAGGGTCTTATTTATGCAATCGGCACCAGTGGTGACGTAGTCTGTTTAGATGCCGATACAGGCAAACTGCTATGGAGTAAAAATCTACAATCTGATTTAGGTGGGAAGAGTCCGAACTGGAAATACAGTGAATCACCGCTTGTCGATGGTGACAAGCTGTTATGTACACCCGGCGGTAGGAACGCCGTAATCGCCGCACTCAATAAGAAGACCGGAGAGCTCATCTGGAAATCTTCGATGCCTGACATCGGACCAAAAGGAAAAGACGAGGCGGGCTACTCGTCCATTGTTGTAACTACAACTGGCGATGTCCAGCAGTATGTCCAGCTAACCAACAAGGGATTAATAGGCATCGATGCAAAAGATGGCAGGTTTCTCTGGGGATATAACAAGATAGCAAACAAAGTCGCCAATATTTCTACACCTGTCATTTACGGAGATTATATATTCTGTTCTACAGCTTATCAAACCGGCAGTGCACTGCTTAAGCTGGATGCTGCGGGTGACAGTGTCGATGCAAAAGAGATTTACTTCCTCAATGACCGTACTTTCCAGAATCATCATGGCGGCTTTGTCCGAATCGGCGATTATATCTATGGCGGCCATGACCACAACAAGGGCAAGCCAACCTGCCTCGAAATGAAGACTGGAAAAATAATGTGGCAGGAAGCCCAGCCGGGTGGAGGCTCAGCCGCAGTGCTTTACGCAGACGGGCACTTGTACTTCCGTTACCAGGACGATGTCTTAGCTCTCATTGAGGCCAATCCGCACAAATATAATATTAAAGGCACCTTTAAACTTCCTAAACGCGATGGTATGAGTGACCCTGGCTGGGCGCACCTTGTTATTGTCGATGGCCGGCTCTATGCTCGCCACGCTGACGTTTTAATGGTCTATGATGTCAGAGCAAAACATGCTAACGCAGACCAATAGCAATGGCATTATTGCCGACGAGTTTAACCTTTGTAAAGATTCCCGGAGAAAAAGTAACACAGTGAACAAAGAAATATCAGACAACCCAGACCATCAAGACAACGCATCTATCCTTGAATACACACCAGCTCAAGAGCTTATCAACAATATTCCCTACATAGGTATGACGGTACTGGGAACGGTTATATTCGTTGCAACTCTTGGCAGCTCAGCCTGGGGACTGATAGCTGCGGCTGCTTATCTGGCGTACGGCCTGATGGGGGCTTTCTGGATTATGATATTCGTGTGTCCATTCTGCAGGTATTGGAACACAAAGTCCTGTCCTTGTGGATATGGCCGTATAGCTGCAAGGTTCCGTAAAAAGAAACCCATCGAGTGCTTCAGCGAAAAATTCAAAAAGCACATACCTGTGATTGTGCCTTTGTGGTTCATACCGGTATTAGTCGGCGTGCCTCTTGTCATACGCAGCTTCTCCTGGACTCTTTTGGTTTTACTTGTTGTATTTGCCCTTGATGCATTTGTAGTTTTGCCGTTGGTTTCGACCAAACACGGCTGCAAAGAGTGTCCCCAAAGAGATACATGTCCCTGGATGAAGCACAAATGCATACCTGCAGCTTGACCGGCATGGCAGATTTTCTTGAAGTGATAACAGTTTTCGTTACGCCTTCCAGGGGTCGTTTGTTTTTTTAAGCCAGCGGTTAAGTACCTCGGTCAGTTTGCGGATTATTTTCGGATTAGAATCCGCGATGTTATCGAGCTGGTATGGGTCTTTCTGGTTGTCGAATAACAGGATTTCTTTCCTTCCATCATTATGCGGTGTAATGGTAAAAGTATATCGACCAGTACGCAGGCCCCGTGTACCGCCACGCGGACCCGTGCAGACCAGGTATAGGGCTGATGTTGGTCTTCTGCCCCCCCTACCGAGCATGATTGAAGAGTAGTCGCTGCCCTCAACGTCACGCGGTATGCAATCAGCCAATCCCATCAGGCCAAACAAACTGGGCATAATGTCAGCGGGAGTCAGCAGCAGGTCATCTCGGCGGGCAGGGATTTTCCCGGGCCAACGGATTATGAAGGGGATTCCGATAGACTCTTCATAGGGGACACCCTTGTGCATGCGGTTGTGGGAACCCATCATCTCGCCATGGTCGGATGTGAACACAACAATGGTATTGTTTTCGAGTCCCTGCTCTTTTAGTGTCTCAAGGATTCGACCAAACTGCTCATCGGTTCCTGTTACGGCTGCAAAATAATTTTTAACATGTGCTTTTGCCTGGGGATGGGGATTATTAAGGTCAACATTGGGACGGTTGAGCAGGTCCCTATAGTCCTTGTCCCCGTACATATCCACGTACTTTTGTGGCACCTGGTCAAAGGGAGTGTGCGGGGGATTCGGAGCAACGAACAAGGCGAAAGGTTTGTCCGGTTCACGATATTTGCCTTGCGGGTTGCGGATGAATTCGATAGCCACGTCCGCTTCATGTTTGGTGGACCATTCGTTGAAATATATCGGTTCGTTGCGTTTGGCATCGGTGGTCCAGTAGCGGGGGTTGAGGTGCTGGTCTCTGCAGTTGTAAGCGTACCAGAATTTAAAGCCGTGACGACGCTGAGCAGGTACGAACTCGTCCCAGACCAGACCCATACCCTTACGACCTCTTCTGCGTCCCACATACGGTTCATGCGGCTTGTCTAAGTGCCACTTCCCTAAGTACCCAAGACTATAGCCGCTGTCGTAGAGGATGTCGCTTAGACAGCACTCGTTTTGTTTGAGCATAACATCGTTGCCGGAGTTGCAATTTGTAGTAACGCCGTTCGAGATGGGATACTTACCCGTAAATAACTGGGCCCGGAATGGGCTACAAACCGGATAGCTGCTGACTGCATCAGTAAGAACCATACTTCGAGAAGCGAATTTGTCCAGATAAGGTGTGATGACCGGGTCCTCGTTCATATAACCGATGGCCTGTCGGCGGAACTGGTCGGGAAACATAAATACCAGATTTGGCAGCTTAGAAGCTTTCGATTTTCCTACTCCTAAACAACCTGCACCAGAAAGGGCAGCAGCCGCTGAGAATGCTGATGTTCTCCTCAAAAACTCTCGTCGTGATAAAAAACTTGTCATTTTAATTTCCTGCCTTTGACTATTTTTTTGAAATGAAACAGGACCGCCCTGCTGCTTGGTGCCTCGAACGTGAAATTGCTGCGAGCGGTTTTGCTTACCGTTTTTGTCTTTTTGTTAATTATATCATAGCGTCTAACCATCCAGGTGCCGGCAGGCAAGTTAGCAATGATATTTTTATGCGGTTTATTAGTACCGAGCACATACTCATGGCTGGGCCAGGCAAGCCCGCGAAAGTCGGGATGAAGGTTCGAGAAGATACTACGGTCGGGAGCCATTTTCCAAAATGTGATATGGTTATCGATTATCTCACGCAGGTACTTTAGATTGTTTGCGGCGGTGTGCTCGGTGGGATTGAAGCGTCCCCTGAAATATTGGCCCAATTTTGAGCCGGGTTTCTCGCCGGTCGTGCCGTAACCGCCGCCAAGAAAGGCACCGAGGTGGGACTCGATGGTATCGTGTTCGGTATGTTTATCACCCTTGCCCTGGTAGCTCAGCTCGTCATTGACTGTTGGTTTGTTACGTGGTCTTTCGCCGTCTGGGTTTTGCCAGGTGTATTGGATTGTATCAGCAGAGTCGGGAAGATTACGAATCTTTTTCTGGATAATCTGATGGTCGTTCCAGACAGGAAGTTCATCGAACTTATTCGACCAGAGTGTGCGAGGTGTAGAATGCACGCTCAGTGGAGTGGGGTAAGGCAGATATTGTTTGATTATGCGTCCGAATCGGGCGATTTCTTCTTCGGAATATTTGGGCTTCTTTATCTCGAATTCGTTACATAGACAAAGCCAGACGTTGGGAAAACTTCCGTAACGGGCGGCTACGTATTTGAGCCAGGGTGTTGGGTCGCCGCCGTTGTGTTCAGCGCGTAGAATGGAGCGCGACTCCTGCGTATCGGGGCCGCACAAAATCAGGTCCGCAATCAGGTCATGTTCCCAGGCTGTCCGTACAGCCACGTCCGCCCGCCGGCCAAACCAGCGCGGATTTGGTCGGTGCGAGTAGTCCCCACTGTCGGTCAGACGACCGTTATCGTCAAAAAAAGGCTTTTCCTTTGGATTTGGATAACGGTCGCAATGTAAAGTAAATCGAAGCTTCTTAAAGTACTTCGCATTGCCGGCTATGTCTGCGGCTATGTCATTTCCACTGGGCTTGTTATCTTTTTGGTAGCCGGAAAGGAACGAATAATGCGTGTTACCGAAAATATAAGGATGGGAACCGTCTGAGCGAATATACCAACGTCGGCCCGGGCTGTTAGAATCGACAATCCAAAAACCGGGATGCCCCGAAGCAGCAGTAGTCAGGTAGTCACCCTGCTTTTGGCCTCGCAGACTTTTCTTGTTTGAATAGACCTCAACTAAATTCCAGCGTCCGGTTTTTGTCGGACAAAATCGAACCTTGAAGATATTGCCGCCGGTACCCCCCCTACCGTCACCGTCCCAGAAGCCGTGAATCTTATACTCAGGCGAACCGCTTTCGTGGCGGAAGCGAATCCAAAAATCAATATCGCGGGCCGGGACGTCCCTCTGGTCTTGCCAAGGACCCTGAAAGGTTAGTTCTACAACACCGTACAAGCTGCCTTTACCGATTTCTGCACAAAGAGTCTGATAACTAAAGAAAGTGGAGAACAGCGATATAAAACAAAGACAAGCAAATTTATTAATATGACGTTCCATTATGATTTTTCTTTTTCTTGTTATGACTTCTTTTTATGCATTAAGTGACATGATTTTATTTGTCCTCAGCCACATACATATCGCCGGGACCGAGTTTGTCATACCAGGTAAACTTCATAATGATTGAGGTTATCACGAGGACCACAATAGAAATCCACAGCGTATCATATTGCCTGATAACGATACAGATTGGAATTACCATAAGGTTCAATTGCCAGATTATTCCGACACCCACGTTAAACGCATCCCGTCGAAAATTTGTATTCTTTTGCAGATTCGGATTTTTGCGGACAAGGTTCTCGTAGACCGGCTTCCAGAATCCCCAGGGCCGAACGTTGCGGTAAAAGCTCTCCAGCACCTCATCCTTTTCCGGTGGAGTCCGAAGGCAAACCACTATTGAGGCAATGGTGCTTATAAGCAGACTAAACGGCAGTATATATATCCTATTCATATCGGGCACAATCAAAAGGGGAACAAGCGCCGCCACAATCCCGGCTATCATGCCGGCGAAGTAACCGTATCCGTTGAAACGCCACCAGTGCCACTTTAGTATGTTCGGCGCAACGTAACCACCGTACAGACCGAAAGCAATCCACGTGGTAATGTCGTGTATCGACTTAATGTGAATGCCGACGACAATTGCCACCACGACCAGCAGGATTGAACAGAAATAACTGAAGTGCACATATCTTTTTGTCGTGGCATTGGGATTGAGGTAGCGCTTATATATGTCATTGACGAGGTAAGCAGCTCCGGCATTAACGGTAGAATCAAAAGTACTCATAAAGGCGGCCAACAGACCGGCCAGCAGCACACCCACAAGACCGACCGGAACGAAATCTTTAATCACATAGGGCAAAATCTTTTCAATATCAAATTTCTCCCCAGCCGCCAGCATCTGATTGACCTGTGGGCTAAAATAAACCAGCCCTAACACCGCGATGCCGGTAATCATTAAAAACCGTGGCACAAGTTGTACAATCGACATCCACCAGTTCTCCAACGCCGCTTCTCTGGGATTACGAGTGGACAGCACATGCTGCATCCCATAACCTGGTGATGGACCCGCCATGCTCACAAGCAAACCCTTAAACAGCATCATCATTATCAGAATACCGAATAGCGAAAACCCGTCCTCACTTATTTTGGTGTTGAGCTGGTCTATCAAACCGCTCCAGTCCAGATTCAGCTTCCACCCGAACAATAGTTCGTTCCATCCCGCAGGCACGACCTTGGCAAGTGCCTCCGGACTTACCTTGTCAATGGCGACAATGGCAATAAAGACCGAGGCAACGGTCAACAGGCCAAACTGAACCAGGTCGGTCAGCACAACACTATACCACCCCCCTAAAAGGAGATATGCTGTCGTTATACCTAAGATAACTATCGCATACATATCCGTAGAGGAAAACGGACCCCAGGCAAGGTCCCACGGAAAGAAAACTTCAGCGAATTTGCCGATGCCCTGGAAGGCATAGCCCAAAAAACCGATGGTCGCTACCAGCGCATAGACGACCACGCTGATATGTGAAAGATTCCCACCCGGGCCTTTGCCGAATCGCGTTCGCATCCACTCGGCCCCCGTCAGCACGTTGGACCGCCGAATCCAGGGACCAAGATATACCTGACGGAATACTCTGTCGAACAGCGGCCATATCCACGGTATAAAGGCGGCCTTGACGCCATAAGTAAAAAGCATCACCACAAACCACATCGTGCCGGTAATATCGAATCCGCTCGCACCGTGTGATGTTCCTATGACATACCACGGCAGAGACTTACCTCCGAGAAAATAGGCGTCGAGATTTTTCGAAGCACGCTTGGACAACAGCCAGCCCATAATAACAACAACCACGAGATAGCCGACGATTATGTAAATATCAATAGAGTGAAGTTCCATTCCTTTTCCTTTTTTATGCCGGACAGGAAAGCAGGTAGTCTAAAAGTTCCTGAAGACCACACGTAGCCAAAGCGACGTATTTATCCCCCGCGCCGTAATACACGAACAATGTTCCATCAATCACTACCTTGCCACAGGGGAAAACACAGCCTTTGTAATATCCATCAATTTCGTAATCTTCTTCCGGTTGCATAATCCAGCCAGTAGTACGGGCCAATACGCGTGTCGGGTCTTCCAGGTCCAGCAGTAATGCTCCAAGGCGATAGTATTTGTCTGAACCCACCGCGTGGTAGATGGTCAGCCAACCGTGCCTGGTTTTAATTGGCGGTGTGTTGATACCTATCTTGCCGCACTCCCAGTCGTATTTCGTCCCGGCAAGGAGCTTGCTTTGCCGGAAACCCAGCAGGTCGTCAGACATCGATATCCAGATAGCCGGGAACTCCGTACCATATTCCTCTCCCACCCATTCCAAGGGCCTGTGCATTAAAACGAATTTACCGTTGATTTTTTCGGGGAACAATACCACGTCCCTGTCGTCTAACACAGGGTCGGTCAGACGACCGGCACGAATATAGCTCTTAAAATCCTTCGTCAACAGCAAGCCCGTGCTTGTGGCGTTTGTTCGAATTACCCGGGGAAAATCCGGTGGGCATTCGGGAGCTTTATAGCGTTTTTCTTCCGGTTCCCAGAACTGGCCGAATGGAAAGAACCTGCATGCGTAGGTAATGTAATAGTATTCGCCCATTTTCACCATTCGGGGGTCCTGCACGGTGCTGGCATCGAAACCGTCTATGCTGGGACTAAAAGCCGGCTGGTTTGAGACACGCTCGAAATGATAGCCGTCCTTGCTCACCGCCAAACCAAAATAACACTTATATTCGGGTGCTGCCTCGGCTGCTCTGTATAGAAGTATAACTTGCTTTTTATCTTCGTCATACCAGGCTGCGGGATTAAATACAGCTAAGTTCTCCCACTGATTGGCGGGATTGGGGTAAAGAATGGGATTGCCTTCGTATCGCCTTAATTTCACCGGCAACTCTCCAATACAAAAT
>CAZLIO010000015.1:0-13270 GCA_964559025.1 uncultured Pirellulales bacterium
TGATGGGCGATGCCGCCCTTCCCTGGCGCGAATTCGAGCACCCGACCTATGGCAAGATTGAAATTGGAGGCGAGAAAAAAGAATGGGGGCGTTTACCGCCTTCCTTCTTGCTTGAGGAGGAGCTTCACCGCAATATGGCTTTTACGCTCTATCATGCGGATATGATGCCGCTGCTCAAAATCAGCCAGGTGAATGTCGAGAAGCTTGACGAAAACTTATTCAAGATTTGGATAACCATCGAGAACCAGCGTCTGATTCCAACCAGAACAGCTCAGGATGTGTCTAATCATATCAGTTCACCGGATATTGTCTCAATTCAGGGCGGTGACATTCGTGCCCTCTCTGCCGGCCTGGTTACGGACCGCTACTTCAAGCGCGTCCGGGCCGTCGAACGCCGACCCGAGCGGGTGGAGCTGAGCACTATCGACGGCATGAGCGCTGTGCGTGTACAATTTGTCATCGAGGGGAAAGGCGAATTTACCGTTACGGTCGATTCGGTCAAAG
This sequence comes from uncultured Pirellulales bacterium, assembly GCA_964559025.1. Taxonomy (GTDB): domain Bacteria; phylum Planctomycetota; class Phycisphaerae; order Sedimentisphaerales; family Anaerobacaceae; genus NIOZ-UU13. The sequence goes on from CAZLIO010000015.1 coordinate 505, forward strand.
CCGGCCGCCTTCAAACAAGCCACTCGTTACCTTAAGACGAGCCGATTACAACTTGTCATTCCTGCGAAAGCAGGAATCCAGAGCAATCGAACCATTTACATTTTTTTTTGTTATAGGCTCTCAGTCATTTGACACTTAAGACCTGACAAAATCCAGCAGCGGCAGGATTGTCTATGAAAATATAGACAAATTTCAAAAAAAGTCTACTTATTTATAGACTCATGGCCAAGGCCGTTTTACTCCATAAAAGCGAAATTTTGCAGTAATTGAATCCCGACTACCGGCGATAATTTGTTATAATACCATATATAATATGGCGTGCGGAGCACACCTGCTGATACTGGTATCGGCTGCTTGGGAATTCTGTAAAAAACGAATAATGTAATCCAGCATCCCTTGCTCGAAACAACCTTTGGATACGATACCTGTTCTGAAAAACTCTGGATAAAAGTGAAAGGAGTAGAGATGAGCAGAAGTAGAATTTTAATTCTAACATTGACCCTGTGGATTTCTTTGATGATGTGCCCGTGCTGAAATTGCAGGGCTTTTTTAAAGAATTGACTTATCGGTCCTGAAAAAACCAAAAAAACTGCGTTTTTTGGCTATTATTTACATATTTAATTTTTTTGTAATTGCGTAAGGATTTTTTCGAACTTCCGAAGTTTTTTTTATTATATTTTATAAGAGATTTTTCTTTGACTTTTAAGAAAAAATCTACGATAATACAAATGCAGTTGGGAGGGCCGCATTGCGGTTCGTTGGGTTTTACCCACCTGGCTGCTGTTTTTTATTATGCATCTCTTGTATTTAGATGATTCTGGTTCCGCCGCTAACGCGAACGAAGATTACTTTGTTCTCGGTGGTATTTCTGTATACGAAGCTCAAGCTCATCATTTTACACAAGAAATGGATAAACTTGCTGAGACCATTGATGCGGGGAATCCACATAATGTCGAGTTTCATGCCTCAGAAATATTTTCACGTCGCACACCTCCTTGGAAAGGTATGAGTAGAAATGAAGCTAAAGGTATAATTAAAGCTGTTCTTGAAATTGTCAAAAAGTCTTATGATTCAGCCAAAGCTTTCGCATGCGCTATTCATAAAGCATCTTTTCCTGGGCGCGATCCTGTCGAATTAGCTTTTGAAGATTTGTGTAGCCGCTTTGATATCTATCTTAACCAATTGCGGGGAGATGGTGACCGACAGCGCGGCATATTGATTCTCGACGAAACAACTCAAGAGACGACTCTCCAGAAAATGGCAAGAGAGTTCCGCATATTGGGAACCCGTTGGGGAATTATCCGAAACCTTGCAGAGACCCCCTTGTTTGTGGATTCCCGGGCTTCTCGTCTTGTCCAAGTCGCCGATAACATTGCCTACGCAGTATTTAGGCGATATAACGCTTCCGACGCTACATATTTTGACATTATTTCTCCAAAGTTCCACTCGTCCGAAGGAGTGATTCACGGGCTATCGCATAAACAAACGGTGAATCCCGAATGTATGTGTCCTGCATGCTTGAGCCGCCGGGTATCACACCAGAAAGAGGATGAAGGCCAAAAAACTCTGGACTTTGACCAAGACGATAACTAATCATTGTTACGTAACGCTTTAAACGCATTTGGCTGAAGATGCCTAAACCCTTATAATAAGGAAACGACTGGATATCTCCCCAGAGGTAGTGTGGGCGGCAATATCTATTTGTCGGTACATTCATCTGTTGCCCGCTCAGGAGTATGCTGAATCCTTGTCGCGTTCTTTACCTGTTCGTCCTACTCTTGTGTATATACCCGAACGAGCAAACGCCGAATCCGCCAAACGGCTGGCTTTGGAGATTGGCTTTTACGACCTTGACTTGCCGTGGATGATTCGTGACGTTATTGAAGTAGTAGATAGACTCGATTGCGCGAACCTCTAACTCGAAGATTACCACTCGGATATTATTAGAAGCTACTTTAAAGGATTGTTAATTAAAAGCCAATTTGGAGGATTGGAACACTTCGATAAATCCCATAAAGACGTAAGCGAACAGTTCGTAACCACCTATACTAACCAACTCCTTGGTGAGCAGGTCTTGCGGATTACGGTTGATAGTGTGTCCATTCCTTACAAAGGGACCATGCCGTTGACAGGTCGTGGAGGGAAAAGGGCCGGAGATGAGCGAAGCCAGTTGATTAACAGTCCATAAAAAACAAACCTGATCCCTTAAAAGGCCTAATTTATTTGATTTATTTACCCATAGGATATAAGGTTTCAGAAATGAAACAGGATGCAGAGGCCTTTGCGCTTTGATGTGGTCTTAGGAGATACTTAAATGAGAGCTAAATCTGCAATCGCAGCCATCTTACTGATTGTAATTCCTCTTACCGGCTCATGTTCGAGAAATGTAACCCCCTCCGGCCCCATACCTCTACCCCGAGCCCACGCCCACAACGACTATGAGCACGACCGCCCCCTGCTGGACGCGTTGGACCACGGCTTTACCAGCGTTGAGGCCGACATTCACCTCGTCGACGGCGATTTATTCGTCGCTCACGGCCCGCACGAAATAAAGCCTGAGCGAACGTTGCGCTCGCTCTATCTTGAGCCTCTGAGCACGCGCATCGCCCGAAACGGCGGGAGGGTCTATCCTAACGGCCCACAGTTCACCCTGTTCATCGACATCAAGACCGAAGCCGTCGCGACCTACAAAGTGCTTAGCGAAATGCTGGCCGGGTACGAAAGCATTTTTACCACCTTCGACTCGAACGGCCGGACCGACAAAGCGGTCATTGCCATTGTCTCCGGCAATCGACCACGCGGATTGATGGAATCAGAACCAATCCGTTATGCCGGCTGCGACGGCAGGCTTGTGGATTTGGATTCCGACGCACCGGCTGCACTCATCCCCATTATCAGTGATAACTGGACAATACATTTCTCATACGACGGCACCAGCTCTATGCCTGCTGAAGAACGTAGAAAATTGAAAAAAATCGTCCAAACCGCCCACAAAAAAGGCCAACGCGTCAGATTCTGGTCGACACCTGACAGACCCACACAGGCACGCCAAACGCTCTGGCGGGAGTTGCTGGCCAGCGGCGTTGACCTGCTAAATACCGACGACCTCCAGGGCCTCCAGCAGTTTCTGCTCCAGCACACGTCAAAATAAGCAACCATTAGCAGGCCGAAAGTCAAATATTAAAAAACCCGTTATTGACGAGACAACCCTATTTAACTATCCTGTTCTTATGTCATTCCCGCGAAGGGCCTGCCCTGAGCGCAGCCGAATGGGCGGGAATCCAGACTATCGTTTTTGTAGAGAGATTTTGCAATGCTCAAAAGAACACATAATTGCGGCCAGCTTCGCCTTGATGATGCCGGTAAAAAAGTAACGCTGGCCGGCTGGGTTCATTCATATCGAGACCATGGAAATCTGGTATTCATCGACCTGCGCGATAGAGAAGGTATGACTCAATTAGTTTTTGACCCTGAAACTCAACCCCGGACCCACGAGCTGGCAAAGACAGCCCGCTGTGAATGGGTAATAGCAGCCAAAGGTGTTGTCCAGCCCAGAGGTGAGGATATGGAAAATCCAAAGCTGCCCACAGGTCAAATCGAAGTCGCTATACAGCAGCTGGAAATTCTCAATATCTCAAAGACACCAACATTTGAAATGGACAACGCCGATAAAACAAACGAGGAGATTCGCTTAGCCAGCCGATATATCGATCTTCGCCGGCCCCAAATGCAGCAGAAACTGCACACTCGCCATCGAGTGACAATGGTCGTGCGGGATTATTTCGATAAATTGGGTTTCTGGGAGATTGAAACGCCGATGCTGGCCAAAAGCACGCCGGAAGGTGCGAGAGATTTCCTCGTGCCCAGCAGACTTCACAAAAACTGTTTCTATGCACTGCCCCAATCACCGCAGCTCTTTAAGCAAATTCTAATGGTAAGCGGCGTTGATAAATATTTCCAGATAGTCCGATGTTTCCGTGATGAAGACCCCAGAGCCGACAGACAGGCCGAATTTACACAAATCGACGTCGAGATGAGCTTCATTGATACTGATGATGTCATCGACGTCCACTCAAACTTGGTAGCCCGGCTCTGGAAGAAAATATTGAACGTAGATGTCGCACTGCCGATGCGGCGGATTTCCTATAAAGAGGCGATGGCTGACTACGGCATCGACAGGCCGGACTTACGTTTCGATATGAAATTGAAAGACATTTACGATATCGCCAAACAAAGCTCCTTCAAAGTGTTTACTTCTGTGATCGAAAACGGCGGGATAGTGAAAGGACTTTGCGTCCCAGGCGGTGAAAAATATTCCAGAAGCGATATCGAAAAAACCTTAACAAACTTCGTGGCCGACTACGGCGCAAAGGGACTGGCCTGGTCGAAGCTCAAGGCAGAGAATAATAATCTCTCTCTGCTCGGCGGCGTTGCCAAGTTCTTCAGCCACGAAGCCCAGCAGCAGATAATCGAACGCTTCGATGCAAAAGATGGAGATTTGCTCCTGTTAGTAGCCGATAAGGAAGCCGCCGCCAACAAGGCCCTCGCTCCTCTGCGGTGCAAACTTGCCCGTGACCTGAAACTTTATGACCCGAAACACTTCGAGTTCGTATGGGTAGTGGACTTTCCATTATTTGAATGGAATGAGGACCAAAAACGCTACGATTCACTGCACCATCCGTTCACTTCTCCCATTGAGGATGACCTGGACAAGCTTGAGACCGACCCCGCCAATATTTGTTCACAGGCCTACGATATCGTCGTCAACGGTTCTGAAATAGGCGGCGGGAGTATTCGTATCCATAACACGAAAGTTCAACAAAAGGTCTTCGACCTGCTCAATATATCGAGAGACCAGGCACAGCAGCGGTTCGGTTTCTTTTTGAAGGCGTTGGATTACGGCGCCCCGCCGCACGGCGGAATAGCCTTCGGACTCGACAGGCTGGTTATGCTGCTGACCGGAACGGAAAATATCAGAGATGTCATTGCATTTCCGAAAACCCAGCGCGGCCAGTGTCTTTTGACCGATGCGCCGAGCGAAGTGGACCAAAAACAGCTCGATGAGCTTAACCTGCGAATGCAAAGACACTCGCACATAATCCGGCAAAAAACCGATGAGTAGCAATATTAGCTGCATTGTAATCCGAATTTCAATTCAAGAAAAAGGCGAAAAATTGTCTTGACTATTACGATGGTATTGTAGATAAAAAATTATATCTGGAGTGGAATTTGACATCAGTCTATAAGTTTTTTTAGGGAATAGCTTATTTTTTAGGTTGTCGCTTTTCAACATATTATTCGGTGCCAAAATGGCCTTTTTGCATTTGGTACACTTCAAGATGGAAACCATTAGTTATTTGGAATAATTCTATGTTGGCTGCTTTACAAAACTGGGAAAGGCTGGCTTGGTTGTGCGGGGCGGCCGTATTGGTTGGGCTTATAGGCCATTTTTTTATCTTTGGATTGCTGCGGGGCCTTGTTAAACGCATTAAAAGCACTCTGGATGACTCATTTGTCAAGTATTGCTTTAGACCTTTACTGTGGATAATCATTCTTATCATCGTCCGGCTGGTATCGAAATTAACAGCGTTTCAAACTCAGGTGACTGATTTTCTCAATCACGTTCTCGGCTTGATGCTTATTGGGCTGGTATCATGGTTATTAATCAGGTCAACTTATGTGTTAGAAAACTTTATTCTCACCAGTTTTAATGTTGATGTAAAAGATAATCTCAGGGCCAGGAAAATACATACCCAATTTAGGGTTCTTAAGAGAATAGTAATCGCAGTTGTGGTTATTGTGGCCTTCGCGACATGTCTGATGACTTTTGAAAGGATTCGTCACTTGGGGACAACCATTTTGGCCTCGGCAGGTATTATTGGTATTGTCGTAGGCATGGCTGCTCAGCGAACTATTGCAACATTTATTGCAGGCCTTCAGATTGCTATTACCCAGCCTATTCGTGTGGATGACGTTGTTATTGTGGAAAATGAATGGGGACGCATCGAAGAGATAACTTTAACCTATGTGGTAGTGAGAATCTGGGATTTAAGACGCTTGGTTGTCCCTATAACCTATTTCATTGAAAAGCCTTTTCAGAACTGGACACGTGTTACAGCCGACATCTTGGGTACTGTATTCATTTATGTTGACTATACCGTACCTATCGAGTCTGTCAGAGCCGAGCTTCAGCGTATCTTGAAAGATTCGGAATTTTGGGACGGCAAAGTCTGCGTCCTGCAGGCTACTAATACATCTGAGCGTACGGTTGAATTAAGGGCTCTTATGAGCGCTGCGGATGCCTCGACCGCATGGAGTCTTCGTTGCCAGGTCAGAGAAAAGATGGTTGATTTCATTCAGAAAAATTATCCGGATGCTTTACCCAGGCTCAGAGCCGAATTCCACCAGTTAAAAGATTAAGGAACAAAAATCACTTATATTCTTATATGTTTGTATGCTTGTTTATGTTTTGCTTAAAGTAAATTTTAGTTTATGCGGATTAACTTAAAACACATCTGGCAAAAGCTTTTGATGCTTCTGCGGTTATCGCCCCTGTCCCTGGCGAAAAAGTGCAGACTTACCTTTGGGGCCGCGGTGGTCTTTGTCTTAATCATTGCCCTTCTTCTGCCCTATATCTGGATGGGTCAGCTTATCAAAAAAAACCTGCTCGATACAGGCAGAGCAAGGTCACAGGCACTGCTCGACCGGCACTTCCAGTTAAAAGACCCCGGACAAACGGCTCTTGCACCATTAGACAATAACGGGCAGGTGATGGATGTAAACAGCCCCGATATGCGATGGATTCGCTTCGAAAAAAACGATGAGGGACCCCGCTTTGCGGGAACCCAAAAACAGCTCCAGCGGTTGACCGACGAGCAGAAACAGATGATTGAATCTCTAAAAGCCGAAGAGACCGCAGACGAAAATATCGCATTGACCGAATACAACGGTGCCGTCCAGAGCACTTATGTGCGAATCTTCAGGGCAGCTGATAGCTGTATAAAGTGCCACGACCCGCAGGGTTCTGCCGGTGCATTTTCACCTAATGAGTTGATAGGAGCCGTAGTCATTCAATCCAGAGACCTTGTGGGCGAAATCAGAGATACGAAATTTATGAATCTTCTCTTCATTTTCGTTGCCGGCCTAATCGGCGGCATCGGCGCCATCGTTGCTTTCTACTGGATAACTCAGAGTGTGATTCTCCGGCCTATCCGGCAGCTGCGGGCAATTGCTAATAATGTCACCGAAGGAAATCTCGATATCAGAAGCGCTATAAAAACCGGCGACGAATATGAAAAGCTTGCAAATGCCTTCAACGATATGCTCGACGGACTGCAGGCTACTCAGGAAAAACTCCGCCAGGCAAACAAGCAGCTCGATGCAAAAATAGCCGAGCTGTCGGAGCGAAATATCGAGCTGTTCAAAGCCAACAAGGTAAAGGGTGAATTTTTGGCCAATATCTCACACGAGTTTAGGACTCCCTTAAATGCGATTCTGGGCTTTGCACAGGTCCTGCGGGAAAAGCCGCATATTTTGAAAAAGGAAAAGGCTCAAAGGTACGCTGAGAACATTATCACCAGCGGAAACAGCTTGCTGAATATGATTAACGACCTGCTCGACCTGGCTAAAACTCAGGCCGGTAAAATGGAGCTGCACATAGAAAAAACCTCTGTCCAGCAGTTATGTAAGGCTCTGGTTTCGTCTTTCTCACTGCTCACAAAGAAAAAGAAAGTCAAAGTCAAGCTGATGGTCGATTCCGACATACCGATTCTTTCAACGGATGCCGGCAAGGTCCAGCAGATACTATACAATTTTCTAAGTAATGCCGTAAAGTTTACACCGCAGAGGGGCAGAATTGAAATTCGGGCCAAAATGATGGATGAAAAGACAGTCCGGATTGCGATAAGCGATACCGGCTGTGGCATTGCCGAGTCTGACAAGGAAAAAATATTTGAAAAATTTCGCCAGGCTGATGGCTCTATAACCCGCGAATCAACCGGCACCGGCCTGGGACTTACCATCAGCACTGAATTGGCCGCTATGCTCGCAGGCAGCATCGGAATGGAAAGCGAGCTCGATAAAGGCTCAACCTTCTGGCTCGATATCCCTGTTACGCTCACCAAAGAAGCTTAGTGCGAATTGTTCTTTAACAGGTTAACCCGTATGATTAGGAGATAATAATGCGTACGATACCGATGTGGGTTCCCGCCTTGCGGGGTCCCTCACTGCTTCTTGTTCTGTGTGTAAGTCTTGCGGCTCTCTCTGCTGTAACTACCGGACAGACCCATCCATTTTCCGTTCACGATATGCTCACGATGGACCGGCTCTCCGACCCACAGGTTTCACCGGACGGAAAATGGATTGTCTTTGTGCTGCGAGAGACTGACCTCCAAGAAAACAGGGGGCGGACCGACCTCTGGCTTCTCGGTGCTGATGGGATGGGCCTTCGCCGTCTGACGTCCCATCCGGAAGGGGACTCTAATCCCCGCTGGGCTCCTGACGGCCCGCCGAAGGCGGGTATGATAAAGGCCGGCGCTGCTGGCTCGGTATTCTTTATATCCACCCGCTCAGATTCGGCGCAGGTGTGGCGAATCAGGATTGACGGCGGAGAAGCCCAACAGGTTACAGACCTGCCCCTTGATGTCGGAAATCTTCTTGTTTCACCCAATGGAAAGCACATCGCCTTTACTATGGAAGTCTTTCCGGACTGCAAAACTGTGGCTGGCACAAAAGAAAAACTCGACGAAATCAAGCAACGAAAAACAAGCGGACGAATCTATGAGCGAATCTTTGTTCGGCACTGGGATACCTGGAAAGATGGTCGGCGCTCACACCTGTTTGTAATGCCCGCTTCCGGCGGCGACCCGGTTGACCTGATGTGGGGTATGGATGCAGATACTCCTTCCAAACCATTCGGCGGCCCGGAAGAGATTACGTTCACTCCTGACAGTAGGGGCCTTATCTTTTCCGCCCGCGATGCGGGCAGGGCCGAACCTTGGTCGACAAACTTCGACCTTTACCTGTCACCTGTTGATGGTTCCGAACCGCCGACGTGTTTGACAGAGGAGAATAAGGCCTGGGATACTAATCCGGTTTTCTCTCCCGACGGCAGGACATTGGCTTACTTAGCTATGGCCAGGCCCGGCTATGAATCTGACCGTTTCCGAATTGTCCTGCGTCCCTGGCCAAACGACCGCTCACCAATTAACCAATTAACCACTCACCAATCAAAGCAGCGGGTTCTGACGGAAAACTGGGACCGCAGCCCATCCTCGTTTTGTTTCTCGGCGGATGGCAAAACAATCTACGCCGCAGCAAATAATGTGGGCCAAAAATCCCTGTTCTCCATCAATGTAAAAACCGGTGACGTCCGAACCCTTGTAAAAGAGGGCGGCATAAGTTCACCCGGCGTCGCGGCGGACAGGATTATCTTTGGCCTGAACAACCTGCGATCTCCTGTAGAATTGTATTCGGTTAAATCCGATGGCAGCGATATGCGCCAAATCACCAATATCAATGCCGAAAGAATCGCCGCTGCTCGTATGGGTGAATATGAGCAGTTTACATTTGCCGGATGGAACGATGAAACGGTCTATTGCTATGTCGTCAAGCCCGTGGATTTTGACCCCGCCGGAAAATACCCTGTGGCCTTTCTGATTCACGGAGGCCCTCAGGGCTCCTTCGGAAACAGCTTTCATTACCGCTGGAACCCACAGGCCTACGCAGGAGCGGGCTATGCTGCGGTTATGGTGGATTTCCACGGCTCTACCGGATACGGCCAGGCCTTCACAGATTCCATTCGGGGCGACTGGGGCGGCAAGCCTCTAAAAGACCTGCAGAAAGGTCTGGCCGCCGCCTTAAAACGTTATCCCTGGATGGACGGCGAAAGGGTCGGCGCGCTTGGCGCCTCTTTTGGCGGTTATATGATTAACTGGATAGCAGGCAATTGGCCCGACCGTTTCCGCTGTCTGGTGAACCACGACGGCAATATTGATGAGCGGATGGCCTATTTCGACACCGAGGAGCTCTGGTTCCCCGAGTGGGACCACCTCGGTACCCCCTGGGACAATCCCGCCGGCTATGAAAAGCACAATCCGGTAAACTTCGTTAAAAACTGGAAGACCCCGATGCTCGTTATCCACGGTGCATTGGACTTTCGAGTAGCCGATACCCAGGGGCTCGGCACCTTTAATGCCCTCCAGCGCCTCGGAATTCCCAGCAAGTTGCTCTACTTCCCCGACGAAAATCACTGGGTGCTTAAGCCGCACAATTCAATCCTCTGGCATGAAACAGTGATAGACTGGCTGGACCGTTGGCTGAAGTAGCCGGCCTTGCAGTCCCGCAACAAAATCAGCGCCGAGGCGAAAACGGTAAAACAGTATCGAACAGGCCCCAACGGAGGGAATTTTGGTGCGGGACAAAAATGATTATTGATATTATAACACACATCCGGTAGCGGATAGTGTCAGTCCTTCAAATGTTTGAGATAAGCGCGTGGAGGAATCTATTTGGACCACTTTTCCACCAAAATCGCAAAGTCAACAAAGTTCACAATGCCGTCACCGCTGAGTTCTGCTTTAGCACTCGCAGCCGCGTGTTGTAACCACTGGTTGGCCAGAAGGCTAAGGTCCTCAAGACTAACGACCAAATCACCACTGAGATCCCCGCGCACTCCGTAGTTCAGGGCCGCTCGTACATTTATCAACCCCCATCCGTATTCTTCATCCCAACCCCGAGGGCCAATATCCTTGGCTGTTTTTTCAATGGCTTCCCTGACTTTGTCCGGATTGGTCACGCCGTTCGATATCAGTAAAGCTGCTGCTCCACTAACGTGAGGCGCAGCCATGGAAGTTCCCTGATAGAACCAGTATGCAAAATCATTTGGGTCTATTCCGAAAGTCTGCTGAAGTATTCCATCCGGGTAACCGTCGCCGTTTTGATCCACGAGCATGTCACCTCCTGGTGCTGCTATGTCCAGGTAGCTGCCGGTGCTGGAATAGTATGCTCTGGTTTCGTCATAGCGAGTTGCTCCCACTGCGATGCAATAGTCATCATAGGCTGCAGGATTAATTGTGGGGTTGCCCTCGAGAAATTCGTTCCCGGCAGCACACACGACTGTCACACCTTGGGAATAGGCATAGCCGATAGCATTTCTTAAGGTGACTGACTCTCCCTCTCCACCTAAGCTCATATTGATGACCTTCGCTCCGTTATTCGTAGCAAAATATATTCCTCTGGCTATGTCAAAATAACTGCCTGTTCCCAGGCGGCTTATAACTTTAACCGGCATAATGGAACAGCCAAATGCCAATCCTGCAACTCCCATGTCGTTATCTGTGCTCTGTGCGATAGTACCGGTCACATGGGTCCCATGCCCTTGATCGTCATTGGCGTGTGAGTCGTTATTCACAAAATCATAGCCGGCCACAAAAGATGTGCCGGCCAGATCCGGAGCTTGTTTGTACGTCTCAAAATCTTCGTATGCAACACCTGTGTCCAGCACCGCCACTATCACATTAGGATCGCCTGTTTGGATATCCCACGCTGCTTCTGCACTAATCCCACCTGAAATCTCGTCGTTCAAATTCCATTGGTAAGAATAGAAGCTATCATCAGGTATTAAAGATATCCTTGCATAGTAGTTCAATTCGGCATAGTCAACCGCATCTTCTTTCTGAAACACATCCACAGTTTCAGCGGCCGTTAGGGATTCAGGAATCTGAACCAGTTGCACATTACTGAATAGGCATCTATCTACTGCCGAACAGCCGTGCTCCCGGATTACCGCGTTTCTATAATCCTCAGTAATGTCATCTTCAAACTTGACGATTATTTCCCCCGTGCTCCACATCGGCGATTCAGAGGTGATTTCGGTTGAGCTGTAATCGGCTTGAGGCTCATTTGCGCCGGCGCAAATCGCCAAACCGGGCATAATCATACCTGCAACCAACGATAATCCCGCCCACATACCGTAGGTTACAACGTTAATACGCCAGGTAGTATAGCTATTCATTTTATCGCCTGTTCAGAAAAACTTTTGTCTGCACATTTCGAACCTATCGTTAATACTTTGATAATGCACAAAAGTTCGCGCTTGGAATGGCAAAGATTCTTGTAGGGTTCCCGCCTTGCGGGGTCCCTAACATATCTTAACAACCGGCAATGGAATTATTTGACCTCTTCCGTAGTCGTGGTATAATAATCATTTGTTGTTTCAAATGAAAAGGGGCACTGATGGCTAAAAAATGTGTAAGAGCGATTTTCCCCGGCTCGTTCGACCCGATAACAAACGGGCATCTGGACGTTATCGACCGCGGTATGAAAATCTTTGACGAGCTTATCATCGCGATTGGGCGAAGTCCGGTCAAAAACCAGCTCTTCACGCCCGAAGAGCGGGTGGAGATGATAGCTGAGCTAATCCGCGAAAGACAGATGACCGGTGTCTCGGTAGAAAGTTTTGAGGGACTGACGGTTGAATACGCCGCCAACAAAAAAGCCGATGTCATCCTGCGTGGCCTGCGAAGCCTTACCGACGTCCAGTATGAGTTCCAGCTTGCTATGACCAACCGTGCGGTGGCCGGCATAGAAACAATCTTTATTATGACCAGCGAACAGTATGGCTTCACCAGCTCAACCTTGATTCGAGAGGTCGCCTCTTTAGGTGGCCCGCCGAAGGCGGGTCGGATCCCAGCCGGCGTTGCCGGCTTGTCAAATTTAATTCCGAACAGTATTTACGAGCGATTGAAACAGCACCTTAAAAAATAAA
>CAZLIO010000015.1:13370-18758 GCA_964559025.1 uncultured Pirellulales bacterium
AGATATGTTTACTATTAGTGTCGAAACGAGCTTTTGGGCATCGCACCAGCTGGTTTTACTGGATGGCTCAAAAGAGCCCGTGCACCATCATAACTGGTTGGTTAGCGCTGGTCTCAGCAGCGACGAGCTAAACAGTATGGCGGTTGTGATGGATTTTCGGGAGCTTAAGGCGATGCTCGATGATATCGTCTCTGAGTTTGACAATGTGGCATTGAACGAAATCAGCTATTTTCGCCAGAACAACCCATCAGCCGAGAACGTAGCCAGATACATATATGAAAAACTTCGGGCCAAACTGCCCGAAGGCGTTAAACTCCAAAATATCAGGGTGGTCGAGGAGCCGGGCTGCGCGGCAAATTTCAGCGAATCACAATGAATCGGGAAATCTGCCTACAGTAACTTTCTAAATTTGACGATTGTTTATTCAGGTTTTTTGGTATAATATAAATATTGGAGTTCGATACAGGATGCTCGATGCTCGTAGAAGAAGAAAAACGGGTATCGAGAATCGAGAATCGAGTTGATTATGCAATGTCAGATTTGTAACAAAAATGATGCGACTATTCACCTGACCGAGATTGCCGACGGGATCCGCACCGAGATGCACATCTGTGAGCATTGTGCGGCCGAGCAGGATATAGCGGTCAAGAGTCATATCCCTATAAATGAGCTGCTTAGCAGTCTGCTTGCCGTCCAGCCGACAGATGATGAGCTCTCCGGCCCTTCAGAGCGGAATCTCGCCTGCCCGAACTGCGGCTTTACCCTGGCTCAGTTCCGAAAGCAGGGGGTCCTGGGTTGTCCCCATGATTATGAGGTTTTTGAGAAATCCCTGCTGCCGCTTATACAAAAAGCTCATAATGGCAAGACAACGCACTGCGGCAAGCTCCCTTCAAAAACACCACAGGACACAAAGAAACAGATAGAGCTCTTAAACCTCCGCCAGCAGCTGGAAGCTGCCGTGCAAAGCGAAGATTACGAGCTGGCTGCCGTATTGAGGGACAAAATAAATCAAGCCGAAAAATAAAGGGACTACATACTATACATAAGAAATACGAGATATGAAACTAACAGACCTAAGTAACGATATAAACGAGTGGTTCAACGGCTCGGGACCATTGGCCGATATCGTTGTGTCCTCGCGGATTCGGCTGGCCAGGAACATCGCCGGATACAAATTCCTCAGTCATTGCTCAAATAATGAAAAATCTGAAATACTTAAAAAGCTAAGAGATGTCCTTATGTCTCTTAAGCTTGGCGATAAAATCTTCTATATCAGCGTGGACAAAGCACCCACTCTCAGCAGGCATTTCCTGGTGGAACGCCATCTTATCAGTCGGCACCACGCCTTCGGTAAAGGCCCGCGAGGCGTCGTCATCGCCCGGAAGGAATTCTTCACGGCTATGATTAACGAGGAGGACCATTTGCGGCTCCAGGTCCTAAAAGCCGGCTGTCAGTTGTCCCAGTGTGCCGAGCAGATTAACAAGATCGACGATATGATAGAGAAAAAGGTCGACTATGCCTTCAGCCCTCGTTATGGCTATCTGACGGCCTGCCCGACCAATCTGGGCACAGGGGTAAGGGTCTCGGTAATGCTCCATCTGCCGGCTTTGAAAATGACCGGACAGATTGAAAAATTCTTCAACGCCGCAAGGGATATGAGCCTGGCCGTGCGAGGTCTTTTCGGCGAAGGCACCGAAGCCGCAAGTGACCTGTACCAGATATCCAATCAGGTTACGCTCGGCATCTCGGAGTCGGATATCATCTCGCAATTTGAAAATGCCGTCATCCCTGAAATAATCGAATACGAAAACGCTGCAAGAAATCAATTGCTCTCTAAGCAGTCTGACGTCCTCGACGATAAAATCTCCCGGGCCATGGCACTCTTACAGAACGCCCATCTGATAAGTTCCCAGGAGGCGCTATTCCTGCTGAGCCACCTGCGGTTAGGAATCAATATGCACGAGTATATGGGGGCCTCAACTCCGGCAATAGATAAGCTTTACACGCTCTGCGGCACCCCCAGGGGCCCGGATAAAACAGGCCGGCTTTCAATTGCCACCATAAATCGCCTGTTCATGCTGACCCTGCCGGCCCACTTGCAGTTAAACTACGGAAAATCGCTGGACCCTACTAACAGAGACGTTCTTCGGGCCCAAATCATCCGCTCTGCCCTTAACCAGGACACCCCGCAAAAAAGCTAAAAATGTAGTCCGTAGAATGGGCAATGAGTTTGCCCATGCAGTACTACTTCTTTTACCTTAATAATCAATCGCAGGAAAAAGCTCATACGTAAAGCGCGTACGCGCTTTACGTATGAGACATATGAACATAAAAAATTATTTAAACCAATATAGATTAATAAATGCACTTACAGTTAAATTACGGAAAGCCTTTTGACCCAGCTCACAGAGACGCCATTCGGGCAAAAATCATCCGCTCAGCCCCCAATCAGGACACCCCGCAGAAAAGCTGAAAATATAGTCCGTAGAATGGGCAATGATTCTGCCCATGCACTACTACTTCTTTTACCTTAACAATCAATCGTAAGAAAAAGCTCATACGTAAAGCGCGTACGCGCTTTACGTATTCGCTGTGTGAATGCGAAAAATGATTTAAACCAATATAGATTAATAAATGCACTTACAGTTAAATTACAGAAAGCCTTTGGACCCTACTAACAGAGACGTTCTTCGAGCAAAAATCATCCGCTCAGCCCCAAATCAGGACACCCAGAAAAAAAGCTAAAATTTCGCCCTGCCTGATTTTTTTTGATTATTTTTAAGCCCCTGCGCGTATAATATTATATGGGAGTAATGCGGGCAGGACTTAATCTGGAGGATTGCAGCAGTTTGTATAACTGATGCCGTTTCTAAAAAGTGAATATAATATTTTATACCCACCGTCATTCCGACCGAAGGTACGACAGAGTCGTGCCGAAGTGGAGGAATCTTTTTGAATAGCTTCGCCAAAGGCGAATCAAAAAGTTAAACTTATTTATTGGAAATGGCTCTAAGTACCCGATTTTTTCTGCTCACTATAAAATTCTAAACTATAAAGGAGCTTTATTATGAGCAATAACAATAGTACTAGCAAAAAGACTTTTTGTTGTTTTTATGGGATTATTGTCTTGTTGTTGATGGGAGCGCATGCTGTAGCCCTTGGCCAGACCAAAACAAAGGCTCCGAAAGATACAAATTTTGAGAGGGACCTGTTAGAGCAATTCGAGCAAGATTTTGCCGTTGCCAGGGATCAGTTGGCTTATGAGCAATACCAAAAAAGGGGATCTGAAATCTCCCTGTGGATGAAAGATGCCGCGTTACCGAGTCCGGATAACGCGGCCCTCCTGTATTACCAGGCATTTCTGCTCCTCCCCGAACAGGATTTGGCCACCTCAATGCTAATAGATAATATTCTTAAAGGTGCCGAACCCGATAAAAGGATCAGAGTTTACTTGGGACACTGCCAAAAAATGCTCCGACTTACCGAATTTGCTACTCAGATGCCACAATGCACTTGGGGAATAGGGCATGGATTCAGCGCGGGCGATTTGGCGTCCGAATTGCGTCGTCTCAATTTTATTCTGGCAGTGGATGCGAGGACACTCGCTGCCGATGGACATTACCGTGCAGCACTGGAGCGCTGCCTGACGATACGAAGATTAGCCCGACACCTCGGCGACGACAACGTATTACTTTATTCGATCTCGATGTCGTACAATAGTTTGGCCCATCGTACAATTCAATATGTGCTCGGTGTTATGCCGCAGGATGCCGATCTACTAATGTGGTTGCGGGGTCAGCTGGTCACTGTCCAGGGAGCACCTTCGTCCTTTGCTAAAATATTACAGACGGATTTCGAATCTATCCTTCAAGGTATGCGAGCAAATACCGAGCTTCTTGGAGAGATCAGAAGTCTGATTGTAAAAAAAGCTGAGAGTGAACAGGCCAAGGAGAAAGCCCAAAAGTTGACAGATGAAGAGTTGCTTGTTCTCGCCCGGAAGCCTTATGCACGATTCTTAGATTCTGTCCTTTGGGTCATAGACGGTGACATACCATACGAGCAAAAGTGCACAGAAATTCAGAGACTAACGGAAAAACTGAAGGAGGAATATGGTAGTGATCCTGCTGCAGGGCACGTAATACTATGGTCCGGCGCGCAAGCGAGGCAAATAGCTGGGTGGTACAACGTCCAGGTTCGGGAAACGGCCTGCTTCAACGCCCTGAAGACAGCCATAGAAATCTACCTTGTAAAGGCAAAGACTGGAAAATTGCCGGAGAAACTCCCGGTTTATCTGCCTAAAGACCCTTATACTGGTAAAGACTTCGAGTATGAGATAACGAATGAGGGCTTTGTACTTCACTGCAAGGGTGAAGACCTCTACCAGCGCTTGTGGCGATGGCTCGAATTCAAGGTCAAAAAGTAGAAAATAAAAGATGGATGTTAATATGAAGACGAGTAAAACGGGTTCTAATACAACTGTTCTTGTCATAGTGGTTATTACCTTGATTGTCAGCTTTTTTGTTGTGAGAAATAAACATTCAATGCGCACTTTCCGGGGTAGTACGGAACAACTTGCACAACAGCGGCGGGTACTACTATTATACCACACCGACCATGAGGCGTTATTGAAGGCCGGCAGGCAAATCCTGAGCCAGGGTCCCAAAGATACTATGAATTATCGGTACTATGGAATTATTTATCTCGGCGGCTTTCCGGTTCCGAGGGGAGTGCGTATCCCCAAAGTCATCCGGAAACTCAGAACATATGACACACGCATAAATTTCACCGGCTACCTGTTCCTGGAAATGCAGGGAGGCGTAACAGGTTTTGGGGCAAGGATCTACCCGGAAGGCTTCAAAGCCCCAAGCCGTTATTTCAGTTATGGTGACAGAGAGCTTCTTCCCGGCCTGTGGTATTACGATTATGGATACCGTCACATTCCCCAATATGACAAAAGAATCGAAACAATCATACAAAAAGGCAAATGGGAAGAACCCAACCAAACCGACCTCAGCCAAAGCGCAAATTATCAGAGTTCGCATTGAGATTAAAAAATAAAGATCAACTGCAAAAAAGTTGGTGAGTATTAAGGGCCATTTTGATGTATGCCATATAGTTTTTAACGCTTTAAGGCAACAGCATGTATTGGTATAATGTCATTGCTATCGGGGAGGATAGGGCAACCCGCCGAATCGACCCGAGCGCCTCGATAGCGGCATCAGCATGTGTGCGGTAACCTTTGTGGTGCCGCCCACTTATAACACATATATGCTGTTGCCCACAATGCGATAAATCCGTCTTATTCATGACTAAAAAAAGTGTTTTTTTGCTCGTTTTTTTGTTGACTATTGTTTGAAAAATGTTAAAATACCCGCATGTTAGCCAGCA
>CAZLIO010000016.1:0-2641 GCA_964559025.1 uncultured Pirellulales bacterium
GGTACGACAACGAGTGGGGTTACTCGAACCGCAGCGTCGATATTATGGAAAAAATGGCAAAGATGTAGTATAAATATGGATAAAGGAAATGGCTAAGAAGACTGTTGCTGATATCGATGTGCGGGGCAAGAAGGTCCTGATGCGGTGCGATTTTAATGTGCCGCTGGATGAGGACTGCAATATCACCAGCGATGACCGAATCGTTAAGGCACTGCCTACGATAAAGAAGATATTGGATGGCGGCGGTGCGCTGATTCTTATGAGCCACCTCGGCAGACCTAAGGGACAAAAAGATGAAAAGATGTCTCTGGCGCCCGTAGCAAAAAGGCTCTCGGAACTTTTAGGGCAAGAGGTTGTTTTCGCTGAGGATTGTATCGGTCCCGAGACAAAGGCAAAGGCCCAGTCGCTGGCGAGCGGCGATTGTATGCTGCTTGAGAACCTGCGTTTTCACAAGGAAGAAACGATAAAAGACAAGGCGGCAAAAGAAGATGCGCAACTGCGGCAGGCCAAAGACGATTTTGCAAAGCAGCTTGCCGATTTGGCGGACATTTACGTTGACGATGCTTTCGGCACGGCGCATAGAGACAACGCTTCGATGTACACGGTGCCGGCACTTATGGAAGGCAAGCCGCGGGTCATCGGTTTCCTTATCGAAAAGGAGCTGAAATTCCTGGGCGAAACCCTTAGTAATCCCGAAAGGCCGTTCGCAGCGATATTGGGCGGAGCGAAGGTTTCAGACAAGATAGGTGTGATTGAGAATCTGATAGACAAGGTCGATCGCATCATTATCGGTGGGGCCATGGCATATACGTTTCTCAAAGGCAAGGGCAAGAACATCGGTAAGAGCCTGTGCGAGAACGACTTCATTGACGAGGGCCAAAAACTGTTGGATCAGGCAACCGAAGTGGGCTGTGAGGTAGTCTTGCCTGTGGATCACCATGTGGTTCGCGAGCTGAAGCCTGGCGCACCACACCGCACAGCGGTGGGCGATATTGACCCGGGTTATCAGGCAGTCGATATTGGGCCGATTGCAGCCCAGATGTTTGCAGAAAGAATCGCCGATGCCAAGACCATCGTTTGGAACGGGCCGATGGGTGTCTTTGAAATACCTCCTTTTGATGAAGGAACGAAAGTCGTTGCTTTGGCTGTTGCCGAGGCTACGGACAAAGGAGCACGCAGTATAATCGGCGGCGGTGACAGTGCGGCGGCAGTGAAAAAACTTGGTTTAGAAGATAGAGTGAGTCATATATCCACCGGCGGGGGTGCCTCACTTGAATTTCTGGAAGGTAAAAAATTCAAGTGCCTTGAAATCCTCGACGAGAAGAACACTGACTGACGCGGAACTGGACAGGGACGAATGCAGACGATATAATCGATGCTATGGCAGCAGTAATACCTATAAGCCTGGTGATTTTCAGGACACAAAAACATTGAAAGATAACAAAGGTTTACTGAATAAGAAAAGGTTTGAAAAGGCGGAGCAATGGAAGAAGCAGTGGCTCAGGAATCTGTCCTGGAAAAAGGCGTTGCGACTTGAGGAGAGCCTGCTTTCCTCTGAACTTATCTGGGAATGGCGCAGAAATTTCCCTGAAGATAATCCTGTTTGCCTACAAAAGAGCCTGGCTACAAAGCAGAAAACATGATGGTTTTATTAGACACCGAGAGAATAGTCATGCGGCATAAAGATAAACTCGATACAGGCTACCTTCAAAGCTGGGCCCGAAAGCTGTCCGACCAGGCCGAGGATATGAGTATATGGAATGAGCTGAAGACGTTACTGAAAGACTGAAACCGGATTTTTGTCCAGGTTCCTGGTTAATACACCAGCAACATCAGCTTGCTGCAGTGAAACAAATAATCATTAGCAAATAATCGATAATCAATTGAGATGCGATTACCCAAAGCAGGGACAATTGAGATTGTGCCATCGATACTAAGCGCAGACTTTGCCCGGCTGGCTGACGAGATAGCTGAGGTTGAATCGGCCGGTGTTAATATGTTGCATCTTGATGTGATGGACGGCCATTTTGTTCCGAATATTACGATTGGGCCGCCGGTGATTGCCAAGCTTCGCAAGTGCAGCAGTCTTGTTTTCGATGCCCATTTGATGATAGCTGAGCCGGGCAAATACGCCGAGCGTTTTATCGAGGCCGGCGCCGACCATATAACATTTCACATCGAAGTAGCTGATGAACCGCAAAGACTTATCGACAAATTACACAATTTAGGGTGCAGTGCCGGGATATGCCTGAATCCGGAGACTCCGGTTGAAGCAATAGAGGGTGTTGGGCCGCTTTGCGATATGGTTCTGGTGATGACGGTGCGGCCGGGTTTCGGGGGGCAGGAATTTATGCCGGAGGCGGCGAAAAAAATCAGCAGAGTTAGAGAAATTGTCGGCCCTGACATACGCATCGAAGTTGATGGGGGGATAGACCCTCAAACCACACCAATAGTAGTTTCGTACGGTGCCGATACCCTTGTAGCGGGCAACGCAATATTTGCAAAAACCGACCGTATTGCCGCAATAAACGCTATTCGAGAAGCAGCCGAGTAATTTTTATAGCCATCTCTTCGTTTATTTGGTAAAATTTCTTTTTGGTTGTCAAGTGCCTAAAGTGAGCTAAAGTGAGCTAAAGTGACA
>CAZLIO010000016.1:2651-15034 GCA_964559025.1 uncultured Pirellulales bacterium
CACTGAGGCGTAGCCGAAGGATCTGGCCAACGAAAAAGAGATTCTTCGCTTCGCTGTCACTTTAGACACTTAGAAGGGTGCTGGGCCAAGTACAGATTGCTATGGGCAAAGAAGTGAAATCCAAGTGGAACGGTTTCTCGTTGAAGCCTCGTAAAGAGATGCCCGCAGGGCTGTGGGTGCGGTGTCCGGGCTGTGAGCATATGCTCTATAAAAGCGCCGTCGAAAAGAACCTTAACGTTTGTCCGGAATGCAATCATCACTTTCGCATTGAGGCGGCGACTCGAATTAAATATCTGGCCGATGAAGATTCTTTTCAGGAGATTCTCGGCGATTTGACGACAGAGGACCCGCTGGGCTTTAAGTTCAGGGAAACCACTTATAAACAGCGAATCAAAGACGATGCGAAAAAATCCGGCGCAAAAGAGGCCATGTTAATCGGCAAGGCGTTTATCAAAGGCAGAGGCGTTATCTTAGCTGTGATGGAGCCGAATTTCCTGATGGGCTCTATGGGTTTTGTAGTGGGCGAGAAACTGTGTGCGGCGATTGATATGGCGATGGCGGAAAAACTTCCTTTAGCAGCGGTTTGCTGCTCCGGCGGGGCAAGGATGCACGAGGGCGTGGTGTCATTAGGGCAAATGGCCAAGACTTCCGCTGCGTTAGCGAAGTTCGACGAGGCCGGTGGACTTTATATCTGTGTTTTGACCGACCCGACGACCGGCGGGGTCACGGCGAGCTTTGCAATGCTGGGCGATTGTTTAATAGCTGAGCCGGGGGCGCTTATCGGTTTTGCCGGGCCACGCACAATTGCTGAAACAATAAAAGTGGAGCTGCCGGAAGGATTTCAAACGGCTGAGTTTATGTTGGAGCATGGTTTTGTAGATATGATTGTGCACCGCAAGGACCTCCGCAGCGAAATTGCACGCCTTATAGATTACTGTCAAAAATAGCGTCTCACACTTTCGAATCTGCTTTCGTGAGGATTCACATGCTCAAAAATACTCTTTTGCAAAAATATTTATTAACACTGCTGACGTTGATTTTTTTAGTATTCGTCACCGTCAAAATTCTATCAGGTCAATCCTCAAACAGGCAATTTGCCCATAACTCAGATAACAAATTCGGCCCGCTACTTGCAGACTGCCGGTTGGAAAGTAACGCTTTAGCAGGTATCTTTACCAATTTGCGTCGCTGGCCGGCTAATGATACAAATCAATCCACCCCGTCAGCTAACCAAATTTCAGGGCAGATACAAAAACCGACATTCCTGATACCCGCCATAGCAAAACAGAATAAACCTATAGCCCTGATAGTTGTGAACGAAGATGATGAATGGCTGGTAGCGGCGGCGGCCCCGGCAGCCGCAAAGATAAGCCTACAAAATAAAACGCCGATACTTTTGAAATGGGAATCTGAAGACAACCCGCGACAGACAAAATTGCTCGAGCAATTGGCTCGCGTCTCGGGCTTCTGCACTATACTATCATCGGATAGTACTTTCATTCTTGGCCAGACCCAGGACAATCTGACGACATATAATATCCCGATAAAATCCGAACCTGCAGAAATGAGCTTATTTCTTGCAGGCCACTACTGGCAAAAAGCTGATTCCGTCGTGGTTACATCCAGAAATGACCCTGAAGCTGTTATCCTGGGTTCCGCCCTGGCGTCACATTTGTATGCACCACTGATCGTGATAAGCCCAAAAGAGCAGCTAAATGTTCTTTCAGAAAAGCTGAGCTCTCTGGGTGTTGTGGACATCATATATGTAACTTCAAAGGCCAGTTTAGCTGATGCCGGGATTCGTTTTCCGGCGCAGAAAACAGAGATTATTAACGTCGAAGAGGCCCAAAGGCGACTAATTGAAATACTTGGTCCGGCGAATATACAAAACATTATTCTCTTTCGTGTTCCAGATGAGTCCTCCGACGAAGAGTCCGTATCCTGGCTGGCGCCTTACCTTAGCCTCATCCACAGGGCGGCCCTGGTACCATGTCAGTCCTCCGACCCTCTGGCGGCCGAGTCAAAGCTCGAATCCGTGATCCGAAAGTACTCACTCAGGCCACGAACAATAACCATATTAGGTGACTATGAAGCCGTCGGTCTTGTCACAAAAACAACCGGAGATGATCCGAACGCCTACGAAATATCGACGGAACTTTGCCCTGGGCTTTCGCAAGACCAAGTTGCAGAGATGGGAGTCGGGCGGATTCCACTGAGACAGTTGTGGGCCGCGTCAACACTTATAGCCTATGGCGTCGCCCGGAACCATATTCTCGGTCAGGAGCAGCCGAATGTCCTCATGATAGCCAATCCGACCCCCGATTACGGTGCATTACCACTCTGTGAGACCATCAGTAGGGCCACCGCCAATGAATTCAAGAACCTAAGAATCCAAACAAATGAGTTTTATAATGTATCCTGCAATAGCCCGCTTATACGGAATCTTGTCGGTGACTCTCAATTCATAATATTCGAAGGTCATATATCCGACTTTTCACTGTTTGAAGACCGCTCTTATTATGGAGATGAAGAGGACATTTACAGCTATGAATACGGTAACGGTCAATATGAAGAATACACCGATACCTCGGATTTCACAGAAAATCATACAGAAGATGACGATGACTATTCGAATGGTGAGGATAACTCAAACGGTGTCGAAATAAATTCACAGGAACCGGGCGGGCGGGTGGATTCAGATTACGAGACGATCGAAACGGATGTTCATGACCAGCCTGACGAATCTTCGCAGGTTACAGACCCTTGCGAGCTGGAGGGAATGCCCCTGATTTTAATTCAAAGCTGTCACTCGCTGGACGACACGGTTCTGGATATATTAACCTCCGGTGCCGTAGGTATAGTCGGCAGTAAGACAAATATTCACAGTGCCTCCGGAAGCGCATTTATCAAGGCGTTTTGTGACGGGCTGTTATACAAAAGCGACACCGTAGGAGAGGCCATGCGCGATGCCAAAAACTACCTGTTGTGCGTTGGCGCCCTCAAAAAAGCACGCGGGCATACACAATATGCCAAAGCTGAGAGGGTGGCATATAGTTTTCACCTGTGGGGCGACCCGGAGTTGCGGTTTTATACCGGCCTGCAGAACAGTCAGAGGTTAAAGCCGGTCTCGGGAAGATTTGTCGAGCCGGACAAGATTTCCATTAAAATACCGACCCGGCGTTTACCGACCTCAAGAACCGAAAAGTACTTCCTCCGCATGTTCCCCGGCAGCGAAGCTGCAGGCATCCTGAAAAGGCTCAAAGGCAGGGAAATCCGCAGAGTAGCACCGATATACTTTTTCAGAATTCCAATGCCAAAGGGCTTCGAGCCCACCCAATACACCGGCCTGAAAAAGTCCGATGACACCACTATCCGTGCTGTGTTTTTTGTTGACTCTTTCAAACGATTTCTCTACATAGTATATTTTCCTGAAAAAGAGGAAAAAGAGCAGGTTTTAACGCTCCGGTTTATAAAGCGAAAAATTACGGCTGAAACGCCGTTATAAAAAGTCTCTGGA
The DNA here is from genome assembly GCA_964559025.1 of uncultured Pirellulales bacterium. Classification (GTDB taxonomy): domain Bacteria; phylum Planctomycetota; class Phycisphaerae; order Sedimentisphaerales; family Anaerobacaceae; genus NIOZ-UU13. The sequence continues at coordinate 6,169 of CAZLIO010000016.1, forward strand.
ATGTAAATGATTAGCCGTAATCGTGCAGCAATACTGACAGCCGTAATACTTACAGTCGTGTGTGCTATGTGTGCATGGCTGCGGATAAAATATACGTGGAAACCAGTTTGGGCTCACGGCAGCGGGGCCTGGCGTTTGACATACGATACAAGCTTTTCCTCCGCAAAAGGTGGGAAAATCCAAATCGCCATTCCAGACAGCACATCGTACAGTCGCATCTTCCAAGAGACTTTTTCACATCAAGGAATTTGGGTGGATTTGCTGCGGAATAAGAGAACCCGAGGGCGCGAAGCATCAGTTGTATCGATGGCCGGTCATAAACGAGGTCGGTTTTTTGCACAGTTTGATATATATCTGAAACCCGACCAGCAATCGAAGTTACCTGCGGCCGAAGAAAAACTATCAGCTAATGACAGGGCTTACTATTTGCGCACCGAAAAAGATTTTCAAATAACCAGCCCGAGGCTTTCAGATATTATGAAACAGCTTGCCAATCAGCAAAAGACAAAAACCGAGCTTTTAAGCCATATCTTCAATTACTGCGCAGAAAATATCATCAAAGGTGAAAAAGACACATTCTCAGACGCTGCAAACACCCTGGAGCACGGTATTGGAAACACGCTGGGCCGGGCACGGGCAATGGTAACCCTGTGCCGGTTATCCAAAATACCCGCACGGGTGGTAGCCGGATTCATTCTTGAAAATACTCAAGAAGCTCAAGTGCACTATTGGATGGAAGCATTCTCCCCAAAAAAATGGCTGTCTTACGACCCTGAGAACGGTTATTCCGCCCAACTTCCAATTACCTTTCTGCCTGTCAGTCGTGACAGCATCGACATCGTCAGAGGTCCCGACACTCTTATCTGTCAATCCAGGTACTCTATAAGGCGACTGCTGCCTCCTAATTCTTTCGTTTCATCAAAAGAGAGTCGATTATGGAGTATTGTCGATTTGACACGATTGCCACCGAGTATGCAGGAAATAGTATCTTTGATACTTCTTTTGCCCATAGCAGCACTTATAACAACAATATTTCGAAATATCATCGGCATACAGACCTTCGGCACCTTCACACCAAGCCTGATTGCGATGAGCTTCATCCATGCCGACTGGCGTACCGGCACTATAGTTTTGTTTATTGTCCTGAGTGTCGGCATATTGGCGCGATGGCTCCTGAACAAACTGCAACTTCTCATGGTAGCTCGACTCAGCATCATTCTTGCCCTGGCGGTGTTGTGCATGGTTTTAGCGGTATCAGTTTTAGACTACCTGAGTTTGACGCCCAGTGCCAGCGCCGTAGTGTTGCCAATTGTAATATTGACAATGATGATTGAACGATTCAACATTATTGCAGAAGAAGATGGTCTGCCGAATGCCTTAAAAACATTTGCTACCACTATTTTAGTGGCAGCATGTTGCTTTCTGGTGATGAAAGTGGCGTGGGTTGGCAGGCTGGCCTTGATATTTCCCGAGGTACAGCTATTTAACATAGCAATCCTTTTACTGATAGGGCGTTATTCAGGATACCGTCTCAGTGAAATTTGGCGGTTTCGTGACATAACATAAACACCCTTTAATTGAGAGGTCCGGATGGTTCGCTCAGGTAAACTCCATTTTTGGTCTTGGCCTTCAGAACTTAGGCGAAATGGAATTACGGGCATAAACTCTCGTAACATAGACCTCATATTTCCGTTAAATCCCCGTTCCGATTACGCGCTGGTTGACAATAAAGCTCTCACGAAAAAGTTATGCGAATCACGGGATATACCGGCTCCAGAGACCTATGCATTAATCCAGCGCTTCGGAGATATAAAAAGAAGCATAGACCTTCTATTCGGCCTGTCAAGCTTTGTCATTAAACCAACACGTGGGGCAGGGGGGCGAGGTGTTCTGGCCATAGCTAGTCGAAGAGGCAATGAGTTTAACAATGCTAAAGGAGAACCATTTTCTCTGGAACAGATAAGATATCATATCTCGACCATACTATCCGGGCTTTACTCGCTTAGCGGACAGCCTGACCAGGCAATGGTAGAAAAACTCATTGAACCTCATCCTGTGTTTAACGGGCTTACGGTTTCCGGCACGCCGGACATCCGCATATTAATCTACAAAACGAAGCCCATAATGAGCATGCTCCGTCTGCCCACAAAATTGTCGAAGGGACGGGCCAACTTGCATCAGGGAGCTGCGGGTGTTGGCATAGACCTTGAAACAGGAATAACATACGGCGGGGTTTGGCGCGACCGTTCGTTTGACGTTCATCCCGATACGGGAGCTTCTCTGGGCGGAGTTACGATACCGAGGTGGAGAAATATGCTGACAATAGCAACGCAGCTTAGCTGCGCGATTGGTTTGCAATATGTAGGGGTGGATGTTCTTCTGGATGCCGAAGATGGTCCGTTGATACTTGAGGCCAACGCTCGGCCGGGCCTGTCTATTCAAATTGCAAATCGCTGTGGGCTACAGCCAAGACTTAGAGAGACAAATCTCAAACTAGGCCTTTCCTGAGCCAGGCAAATAGAGCGTCTTCTTGAATTGGGCAAAATAAGATTCGCAAAATCCCTCTTTCGCTTCGAGCAAAATACTCGTATAATCTGGGTAAAATAATGTATGTTGGATTGCATATCCTCTGTCATTGCGAGGAGCCCTTCGGCGATGCTCAGGGTAAACTACGCGACGAAGCAATCTAAAACCTAACGGATGAGATTGCCACGGCCTGCTTTGCAGGCCTCGCAATGACATTTTTGGGAATAAGTATGGGGTATTTTCGGGAAAATATTGAAAAGGTAAAAGGTTACGAGCCGGGTTTTCAGCCGAAGGATACAGACGTAATAAAACTGAACACCAATGAAAACCCCTATCCACCCTCGCCTGCGGTAATGAAGGTACTATCCGAAATCAGTGTAGAACGCCTTCGCCGATATCCCGACCCAATTGGAAATGAATTCCGGCAGGCGGCGGCGGAAGTTAATAACGTGCAGCCCGAGAATATTATGTGCTGCAACGGCGGAGATGATTTGCTGACTATTGCTTGTCGTGCGTTTTGTGATGAGAGTCGGCCTGTCGCATATCCTGTTCCGACATATTCGCTTTACCCGGTATTAGCCAAATTGCAAAATTGCAATGCGATTGAAGTTCCGTTCGATGATGAATTCAATCTGCCGGCCAGATTGGCGAGCACCGATGCGGCTTTGACTATTGTTTGCAATCCGAACGCGCCGAACGGCAGCTTTATAAGTATCGACGAGATGGCTTCGTTGGCAGATGAACTCTCGGGGATATTATTGATTGATGAGGCATACGTAGATTTTGCCGAGGCCAATTGCACGGGGCTGGTTAAAGAATACGATAATGTGATTATACTTCGGTCGATGAGCAAAGGGTATAGTCTTGCGGGGATACGGTTCGGATATGCCATCGCCCAGCCTGACTTAATAGCGGGCCTGATGAAGGTCAAAGACTCCTACAATGTTGATGCCGTGGCCGTCGCCGTGGCCGCCGCTGCGATAAAAGACCAAAAGTATTTCAGCGAAACAACCGAAAGAGTAAAGAAGGCCCGTGGCTTATTGGTCGCACAACTACGCGATTTAGAATTCGAAGTGCCGGAAAGCTGTGCTAATTTTGTCCTTGCACAGAGCAAAAACTGCAAGGCAATCAAGATTTATGATAAACTAATAGAGCGCAGGATTTATGTCAGATACTTTAACCTGCCCGGGCTTAATGATAAGCTGAGGATAAGTGTCGGCACAGGCGAACAAAACGATAAACTTATTTCGGCTTTGAAAGAAATTTTGTCGGAGTAAGACCAAAGACCCAAGACAAAAGACCCAAGCAAATTAGATACAAATTAAAGAAGAAGCTGGATTCCCGCTTTCTCGGGAATGACATAAAAAAGGACGTTCTTATGGAAGAGAGGACTGCTGAAGCTCACAGGCAGACAAAAGAAACCGATGTTACGGTCGAGCTTAATCTGGACGGCGTCGGTAAGTACGAGATTGACAGCGGCATCGGTTTTTTAGACCATATGCTCACTCACCTGAGCAAGCACAGCAAAATCGACCTGGTGGTAAAAGCCAAAGGCGATCTGGACGTTGACGCTCACCATACGGTCGAAGATATAGCAATATGCCTCGGTGAATGCTTATTAAAAGCCCTTGGTGATAAAAAAGGTATTGCCAGATACGGGCATAGCTCCGTGCCGATGGAGGATGCCTTGGCGAATGTGTCCGTTGATTTGTCGGGCAGGGCAGCCTGCGTTTATAATGTTGAGTACCGAACAGATAAAATCGGCGATTTCGACGTCGAGTGTCTGGAGGAGATGCTGCGGAGCTTCGCAAATAACGGCAAGTTCAATCTGCATATAAACGTGCCCTACGGGACAAACAGCCATCATATAGCTGAGGCGATTTTCAAGGGACTGGGTAAGGCACTTGGTACGGCTGTCAGCATTCTCGGAACGGATGTCCCAAGCACAAAGGGGATGTTGTGATTGAGGAACCTAAGAGTGAATATCGAAGCGGGATAGGCACCGATATCCACAGGCTCATCGAGGGCAGGAAGCTGATGCTCGGTGGAGTTTATTTGTCGTACCCGGCCGGGCTGGCCGGCCATAGCGATGGCGATGTGGGCCTGCACGCTGTCATCGATGCTCTGCTTGGGGCAAGCGGGATGGGCGATATCGGGACATTGTTTCCCGATACGGACCCGCGATGGAAGGACGCGGACAGCAAGGAGCTTTTGTTGATTGTAAAGGAGCGACTCGAAGAAAAAAAATGGGAGGTGGTCAATATCGATTTGATTATACATGCAGAAGCGCCAAGGCTCGAGCAGGTCAAAGGACAAATGAAAAGGTGTATCGCAGGGCTTTTGGGGATTGATTTTACGGCGGTGAACGTCAAGGCAAAAACAAACGAGGGGCTCGGCGATATCGGGGCCGGTGAGGCAATGGCTGCTACGGCGACCGCACTTTTGAGAAAGAAGAGAAGAAGAACGTTGTAATCGATTATCGGAAGGGGATTTCAGAAAATTGAAAGTGTAGAAACTGGTTTGGCGTTGTCGAAGCTGGTATCGAAGCTGGAGGCTGGAAGCCGGATGCCGGATAAAATTCGCCGACATTAGGCGTCCTGAGGAGAATCCGGCTTTGGACCAGGACTTTGTAAAAATACAATACGAGCTTCGAGTTTCCAGGGCGAGCATCGATACGAGCATCGACAACCTTAAACGAAAAAGGTATTTAAAAAATGGGATTGAATCTTTATAACAGTTTGACGAGAAGGAAAGAGGAATTCAAGCCGTTGAAAGAAGGCAGCGTTGGGATATATGTCTGCGGGCCGACCGTATATGGGCACGCACACTTAGGGCATGCGAAAAGTTATGTGAGCTTTGATGTGCTCATCAGGTATCTTCGTTATCTGGATTACGATGTTACCTATGTGCAGAATATAACGGACGTGGGTCATCTAACCGACGATGCGGACGAAGGTGAGGATAAAATTGTTGCCGCAGCAAAAAAAGAAATGATGCATCCAATGGCGCTGGCGGAATACTACACCCGCAGCTACTTCGAGGACATGGACAGGTTGAATTGCGTCCGACCTGATATAAGTCCGCGAGCCAGCGGTCATATACTCGAACAGATAGGGCTGGTAACGACACTTCTGAAAAAAGGTTATGCGTATGTGGTCAACGGCTCGGTGTATTTCGATGTGTCCAAGTTCGAGGACTACGGGAAACTCTCCGGCAGAAATATCGAAGAGATGATAGCCGGTGCCCGGGTGGAGGTTTCGCCGGACAAAAAGAACCCGGTCGATTTCGCGCTGTGGAAGAAAGCTGAGCCGAACCATATTATGCAATGGCCCAGTCCATGGGGTATGGGCTATCCGGGCTGGCATCTGGAATGCTCGGTAATGAGTATGAAATATCTTGGCAAGACAATCGACATCCACGGCGGTGGGCTGGAAAACCAGTTCCCGCATCACGAGTGTGAAATTGCCCAGTCGGAGTCGGCCAACGAGGTGCAGTTCGTTCGATACTGGGTGCACAATAATATGGTTACCGTTGACGGGCACAAGATGGGTAAGAGTCTGAATAATTTTATTACGCTCAAACAAGCTTTTTCAGGTTCTCACGAGAGACTGACCAGAAACTATGACCCGCTGGCGGTAAGGCAGTTGATTTTGAACAGCCATTACCGAAGCCCGCTGGATTTCTCGGATGCGGCCCTGTTCGCGGCGCAGAGCGGCTACGGGAAAATAACCGAGACGGTCAAAGCAGTGCGAAAAAGAATGGACCCAGCGAAGGAAGGCACAATCGACGAGAATATAGCAGAGCAGCTAACACAGATGAGGGAAAAATTCGAAGCGGCAATGAATGATGACTTGAATACCTCTGTTGCGCTTTCAGTTATGTTTGAACTTGTTCGGCTGGCGCAGAAACTGCTTGTGGACAGCCGTACAACCCAGGGAACCCTTAACTTAGTTGATGTTCTATTTGACCGGCTGGGCGGCGATTGTCTGGGTATTGTAAAAGAGGAGTATCAGCAAACCGGCCCGGCTGATGAAGAGCTGATGGACAAGCTGGTCAATGTTTTGATTGAGCAGCGAAACGAAGCTCGCAAAAACAAGGATTTTGCCAAGGGCGATGAGCTTCGCACTAAACTGGATGAAATGGGTATTTTGCTGGAAGATAAGCCGGATATGACCACTTGGAGAATGAAATGAGGATACTCGGTATCGACCCGGGTTTGCAGGTCTGCGGATATGCCTGTTTGGAGGTAGGCGGGGACAAAGAGACGCTAATTGAAGCAGGCATTATTCGTACAGGGACCGGCTCGGCTATTGAGGAAAAATTGAACAGGATAGCTGAAGATACCCAGTCGCTTCTGGAAAATTTCAAGCCCGACGTTGTAGCAGTGGAAGAATTATACTCACACTACGCCCATCCGAGAACAGCGATATTGATGGGACACGCAAGAGGTGTTATACTGCAGAGGTGCGCACAGGCGGCAATTGAGGTCAGAAGCTTTAGCGCGACACGTATAAAAAAATCAATTACCGGCAACGGCAGGGCATCGAAGGAACAAGTGCAAAAAACTATTCAAACGTTTTTGTTCCTGCCGCAGATACCGGAGCCGAACGATGTGGCTGATGCCATTGCGGCGGCGCTGTGCTGTGCAAATACGATAAACAGTATCGTTATCCGATAATCATTTGAATAATGATAGCCAGTATTGAAGGAAAACTCATCAAGCTCGACAGCGACTGCTGCCTGGTGCAGGTCGGGACGGTCGGCTATGAAGTAATGTTAGCCAGCTATTGTGTAAATGCGCTATCGGGTGAGGTCGGCTCGGATATTACTCTTTGCACTATGGAATATTATGAGGGCACACCGGGCGGTGGAAACTTGATACCGAGAATGGTTGGTTTCTTAAATGCCAGCGAGAGAGACTTTTTCACCAAATATATCAGCGTCAAAGGGATGGGCATAAAAAAAGGCCTGCGGTCGCTGAGCATTCCGATAGCTACCATTGCAGCGGCGATAGAGAACGCCGATGATAAGATACTGATGTCACTGCCTTCGATAGGCAGGAGGATGGCTCAGCAAATTATCGCTGAGCTAAAGGGCAAACTTCAAACTTTCGCAGTTGGGGCCGAATCGGCCAGGTCGATGGAAGCCGAATTCAAGCCATTCCAGATCGAGGCGTTGGAGGTTCTTATCGCCTGGGGTGAAAAAAGAAACGAAGCGATGGAGCTGATTGAATTGGCTTCTCGCAAACACCCTGATATAAATTCAGCCGAAGCACTTGTGCCTTTGGTATATAGGTTACAGCAGGGAGTGGAAGTTTAAGATAGACCCAAGACTCAAGACCCAAGACTCAAGACTAAAGACCAAAAACTAACGACTAAATATTATGGCGATAGGTAGAATTATAAGCGGGCAATCTTTGAATGAGCAGGAGGAGAGTTTTAACGTCTCACTTCGGCCAAAGCTCTTAGGCGAGTGTGTAGGCCAATGCAACGTCAGAGAAAAAGTTGCAATTGCGATAGCGGCGGCCAAGCAAAGGTCTGAACCGTTGGAGCATATTCTGTTTTACGGCCCGCCGGGACTCGGCAAAACGACGCTTGCCCATGTCGTGGCGAACGAGATGGGGGCAAGGATACGCTGCTCATCGGGGCCGGCTCTGGCAAAGGCCGGTGACGTTATGGGCCTTTTGAGCAATATAAACACCGGCGATGTGCTTTTCATTGATGAGGTTCATCGGCTCAGCACGCCGGTCGAAGAGTTTATTTACCCGGCTATGGAGGATTTCAAGGTTGATTTTACCGTCGATAGCGGCCTGCACGCAAAGACGATAAATTTTCCGCTGAAGCGTTTTACTTTAATCGGTGCGACGACACGGGCGGGGCTGCTAAGTGCGCCGCTTCGCAGCCGATTCGGGATGCTGTATCATCTGGATTTTTACAACACTGGGGAGCTGACAGAGATTTTAGACAGGTCGGCGGAACTGCTTGGTTTGCAGTGCGAGGACGGGACGCTGGAATTGATTGCGGACCGGTCGCGGGGGACGCCGCGAGTGGCGAATCGACTCCTTAAACGAGTCCGTGACTATGCACAGGTAAAAGGCTCAGGAGTGCTTAGTATCGGGATTGTTGAAAATGCCCTGAAGATGGAGCAGATTGACACGTTGGGCCTGGATGAATTAGACAGGGCGGTTTTGCGTGCGCTGGCTAACGTCTATGACGGCGGGCCGGCCGGTATCGAGGCGATTGCAGCTACGCTCGGCGAAGAAAGGGACACGCTGGAGGACGTGGTCGAGCCGTATCTTTTGCAAATCGGATTCCTGCGCCGAACCAAACGCGGCAGGGAA
>CAZLIO010000016.1:15044-16474 GCA_964559025.1 uncultured Pirellulales bacterium
GGTTACCAAACAAGCCTGTGAGCATTTAGACCTAAAGTGCCATAAAAAGAAACGCGACTCAAAACAGCCAGAGCTTTTTGAACAAAGCGATTAGACTATTCAACGTTGAAATAAAGTATTCATCACGTACTCCATAAAGTAGATGAAAACCCTCTAAAATGGTCCTGGTATGTAGGCCTTTTCTCCGACTGCCGGCACCTTGAATCGAGAATAAGAACCGAAACCGCTCTTTTTCCAATCCCATTGCAACCAGCTCAGAGATGGGTCGTCTAAAGAAACAGCAAAACGAAATTGAACCTCCACAGGTTGACCGGCTCTATCGACATCTATAACTTCAACCGACATCCTGCTTAGCTCGACCCGCTCACCTGCCCGAAACGGCAGGTCTTCGGGTCGAAAAAGACTGTTAGATTCATCATAGATATAAACAAAGTTTGGCCTAAAATCTTCCCGAGAAGTCTCGGTTGATAGAATGTTGCCGGCCTGAGCCTTAACCAGCAGCGTTTTTTCTCCGGTGCGGGTAATTTCCAATGGCACAAACCCGGGGGCTAAGATGCGCGTCGTTTGCGGAAAAGGTTTGTTTTCATGGGCCCTAAGAACAGGCAGGCCCAAAAACAGAAACGGATGGGGTGCATTGACCACTACCACGGTTTTATTCTCAATATCAGGCTGCGAGCCGACATCAACAGTCGAATAAAAAGTATCGAAAGCAAAGGACCAGGTCCTTGGCGCCGTGATTCTTCCCGCCATAGCTAAGAGCAAATGTATGAGTATCAATGTTAGACAAAGTATCCACGCGGGGACGCGCCAATATCTGGTTTTCGGGATCCAGCTTTCTTTGAGGAATAATCCGCCGATGAACTGTGCGGTTAACCCGAAAGCTCCTATAGCGGCAAAAAGAAGATTGCGATTCATCGGGCTGGTCGCGCAAATTGGAAGAATGCAAAGCATCATCCCTGTAAACCAGAATAATGCCACACGGCTCTTGCGCAGCAGTGGTAAAAATACAATCAAGAGCAAAAGCAGGAATACGCCGGCCGTGAGTAAATTCCATCTCCTTGCATAGTCAGAGAAAAGGTAGAACATCTCCGCCGGCAAGCAGCCCCACTGGCCGGAAAGAAGAACCGGCGCCCGCTTGACCACCGCCCAGGCATAACGCAAAGGCTCGCTCCCGGGGTCGATAATAAAACCGCTGCCGCGGGCACCATAATCCAGTGCATTGTAGGTGAGCCGCCAGATGACTATCACGATAAAACTCGGAGCCAGGCTCAGGGCCCTTCGCCACAAACTTTCACGGTCTATAATAAGGGCATAAGCGAAAAGGTAGGCAAAAGTGGCGATGCCCGCTTCGGTGGACAACAAAGACAATAATAAAAGAAAAGGAAGAAACCGTTGAGGATCTGAGAAGCAGACTGGAAGACGATCTCACG
>CAZLIO010000016.1:16484-18602 GCA_964559025.1 uncultured Pirellulales bacterium
GCCGCCGCCAGCGATGGTGCATCAGCAGAGTAAGAATCGAGAAAAACAACGACAGCAGTAAATTTCTGTTCGCTATCCACATTGCCGGGAAATAGTTGCTATCATCGACCATATAAAGCAATGCCGCCAGGCCCGCTATCCACACCGGCCCCAGCAGCTTCCGATACAAAACAGCCACCAGAAATATAACCGCTGCAAACCAGATAATACTATGTGCGTGCATCAGCATGGGCGAGTTCGGATACAGCTGGTAATCGAGCCAGTGGGTAAGGGCGGTCAGCGGCCGCCAGTTCGAGCCTCGAAAATCCCCAGCCGACCACCAGGGTAACAAACCAAAATCCGTGAACGGCTCATGGTCACGCTCTGTGGGAACAATAGCGTACATGTCACGAAGTACCCCCGGCAGTGTGCCGGAGTCCGGCGGACTCAGACGAATATCATAGAACCGCTCCGGCAGCTCGGAAGGTTTAAGAAGTTTTGCCCGGTGGAACAGGTCATCCTGTATGAAGCCCGCCTTAAGGGCAGGAAGCATAATCACAACAGTGACACCAGCTAAGACCGCCGGAAAATACCGGTGTTCCAGAGCTGTTTTTATAAGGTGTAGGATTCTAACGCCCAACATTGAAATATTCGACCGACCTTTTCAAAATATATTTTGCCGTTCGTGTCAACTGTGAAGAATTTAGGTGCAGCGCAAGCTCACAGGAATTTAACAATGCTACTCCCATTCAATTGTGGCCGGCGGCTTGCTGGATATATCGTAAACGACCCGATTGACGCCCCTGACCTCATTTATAATCCTGCTGGATATGATGCCGAGCACCTCGTAAGGGATTTGCGAAAAATCAGCAGTCATAAAATCAACGGTCTCAACCGCACGAATAGCAATAATGTTTTCATAGCTTCGTTCATCGCCCATCACCCCAACCGTCAAGACAGGTACCAGCACCGCCAGGGCCTGTGATACCTTTCTATACAACCTTGCTGATTTTATTTCGTCTATTAAGATTTCATCGGCAGCCCGGAGGATTTCCAGCCTTTGGGGTGTCACCTCTCCAACTACCCTGACGGCCAGGCCCGGTCCGGGGAAAGGATGGCGCCAGACAATGTCCTCCGGCAGTCCGAGATATTCGCCGACGAGGCGCACCTCGTCCTTAAACAAATCCCGCAACGGCTCAATCAGCTCAAAGCCCATCTCGGCCGGCAGCCCCCCTACATTGTGATGCAATTTGATATTCGCGGCGGGATTACCGTCCTTCGAGCCTGATTCGATAACATCAGGATACAGCGTTCCCTGGGCCAGAAACCTGGCATTCGGAATTTTCAATGCCTGCGATTCAAAGGCCCTGATAAACTCGTAGCCGATAATCTTTCTTTTTTGCTGGGGGTCGGTCACGCCGGCCAGACCTGCCAAAAACTGCCTGGACCAATCAACAACCCGCAAGTCCATATGAAAATGGTTCCGGAAGGTGGATACGACATTTTCGCGTTCGTTCTTTCGCAGCAGGCCGTTATCAACGAAGATACAAATAAGCTGGTCTCCTACGGCTTTATGGACCAACGAAGCCACAACGGACGAATCAACGCCGCCGCTCAGGCCGCATATCACTTTGGCCTCGCCGGCCTGAGAGCGAACCGCTTCTACAGTCTCACTGACAAAATCACTCATTTTCCAGTCGCCGCTGCAGCCACAGATATCATACAGGAAGTTTTTCAAAATCAGCGTTCCTTTGGGGGTATGTGAGACCTCAGGGTGGAACTGAACACCGAAAAATTTCCTTTTTTTGTGCTTTACTGCAGCAAATGGGCAGGTATCGGTAGTTGCTAATTTGACGAAATCGTCGCTTAATTCACCGAGCTGGTCGCCGTGGCTTGCCCAGGCCGTGATTGAATCCGGCAGATTCGCAAACAAACCACTCTTCTCAAGAATAGACAGAGTTGTTCGCCCGTACTCACGTCTTTGGGCGGCGACAATTTTTGCCCCTAAAATCTGACAGCCTAACTGCATTCCGTAGCAGATACCCAAAATCGGCACATCCAATTCAAAGATTTTCTCATCACATTTTGGCGCATTTTTATCATAGACACTTGCAGGCCCCCCGGACAATATCAATCCGT
>CAZLIO010000017.1:0-3523 GCA_964559025.1 uncultured Pirellulales bacterium
CGCTCCGCGTGGAAATTGTCTAATTGTTCGATTGAGATTATCTTTTTCATAGTAGTTTCAAAATCGTATTCGAGCCGTACAAAATGCACCTCGTTTTTATCCACATACACATAGCTGGTACGGTTGTCCTTGTCCCTGGGCTGCCCGACCGAGCCGATATTGATAATCGCCTTTTCATCATCGACAATCGGGTAGACATCGCCAAGCTCAGCCGGCAGATAGAAGTCCGGCTCATTAAGAAACACCCCGGGCATATGTGTGTGGCCCACAAAGCAGATGTGTGTGACCCGCTCGAACAGCAGCCGAACCTTCAGCGGATTGGTGTAAACATCATCGGGAAAAATATATTCATTAATCGGCCTTCTGGGCGAAGCGTGAACAAAATCTATTGTCGCTGAGTTTGTTCCTAATTTGCTTTTGAGCGTGTGCCGCATCGGCAGCTCACCCAAAAAGCTCCAGCGCCTGTTGCGGCTCTGTTTTTCTTCTTCCGATTCCAGAACTTCCCGGCTCCAGAAGCTCGCCTGCTCTGCCCCGTAGTTGAAATTTGTCGGCTCATAGAAGACCGCATAATCGTGATTGCCGAGGACGCACCACTTGGTCTTCTCTATAATCAAATCGAGACATTCCTTGGGATTTGGCCCGTAGCCGACCACATCACCCAGACAATAAATAGTTTTTATACCCCGTTTTTTAATGTCAGCCAGAACCGTCGTCAAGGCTTCGAGGTTCGAATGTATATCGCTTAGAATCGCAAACATAAAAGCCCTTAAGGGGCCCCCGTTTCGCGGGAACCAAATAAAATCAACTTTTCTTATACAGAAGAATACTTAAATAGCAAAAATAACGCAAAGATGCCAGAATATTTATTGGCTTTTGAAGAAAACACGATTTTGGAATCCCGCAAGGCCGGAACCCCATTGCCCAAGCTCGACAGATTCGAAAAAAGACGGTTTTCTTTAGTCATAAGTATTGTTATAATACCCCGTACGCAATACGGTATCCGCCCGTGGCGGACTTTTGTTTGGCGGATACACGATACGAGATACGAAAATGGTAAGTATGACTCTTCTTGAAACTCAGGGGCTGGTAAAAAAATATTCCGGCCGAATCGTTGTTAACGAAGTGTCCATTACTATCGAACAGCGCAGTATTGTCGGGCTTCTGGGCCGAAACGGGGCCGGAAAAACCACGTCCTTTAGAATGATTATGGGTATGGTTGCCCCAAACAGCGGCTCGGTCATTTTTGAAGGCCGGAACATCACCAGGCTGCAGATGTACAAACGCGCACGATTGGGTATTGGGTATCTTTCACAGGAACCCAGCATCTTCCAGCGCCTCAGCGTCCGCGACAATCTCTATGCGATTCTGGAAACGATGTCCATCACCAAAGCTCAGCGTAATCGCAAAGCTGATATGCTCATTGAGCGTTTCGCACTAACTGAGGTCGCTAACAGTCAGGGTAGATTCCTCTCCGGCGGCGAGCGAAGAAAGCTCGAGATCGCCCGTGCCATGGTAACAGACCCTTCATTGATTCTTTTGGACGAACCGTTTAGCGGTGTTGACCCCATTGCCGTTCAGGATTTGCAGTATGAGATCCGCCGCCTCGTTGATTCCGGCGTCAGTATTCTTGTTACCGACCATAATGTCGAGAGAACGCTTGAAGTGGTCGATAAGGCCTACATTATCGACCACGGCAGGGTGATAGGAGCAGGACCGCCCGCCGAAATCATCCGTAATGAAATCGTCAGAAAATCTTATCTCGGCAATACATTCGCCGGCGACGAATTCGACGATTGATGAGCGTGAAGCGAAGTGTGAGGTACCAATAATGATTGATATTGAAAAATGTCGAATCACACATTATCCGGCTGAGGTTTTAACTAAGCGAGCCCAGCCGGTAGGAGAAATTGATAATAATATCCGTCAACTTGTAGAGAAAATGACCGACATAATGCTCAAACACAAGGGCGTCGGCCTGGCGGCGCCGCAGGTGGGCGTGCCGCTGAGGCTGTTTATCATATCGCTCGACGGATCCAGAGAAAAAGTTACAGTTTATATAAACCCGATTGTTACACCAGACGGAGAGCTTGGCTCAACGGAAGAAGGCTGCCTGTCGGTGCCTGGCATTTATACGAAAATCCGAAGATACAAAAAATGTAACGTTACTGCCACCAACCTCGATGGAAACGAGTTCAAAGAACGGGCCGAAGGGCTTCATGCCAGGGCTCTACAGCACGAGCACGACCATATCGAGGGAATGACCATCGCTAACCGTATGAGCCAAACCGCCAAAATCGCACACAGGAGACAACTCAAAAAACTGACAGAAAAGAACAAGGATAAACAGTAAATGAGTGCCTGAGCAAACGCATAAATAGACAAATACATAAACTCATATACTCATTCACTCATATACGCATATACTCATAAATGTATTTGAGATAGTAAATGAAAATAGTATATCTGGGCAGCGGCCAATTCGGCATTGAATGCCTGAATTTTTTGGACAAATCCAGCCATAGTCTGCAATTCATCGTCACTCAACCTCCACACCCGGCCGGCAGAGGCAGAAAACAGAGCCCGACACCAGTAGCCCGTTGGGCGAATACCAATTCAGTACCTTTTGTTGAAACAGACGACGTAAACACTCCTGGGGTGATGGAAAAGATAGCTGATTATAAGCCGGACCTGATTGTGGTAATTGCATTCGGCCAAAAAATCGGCAATGAGTTGATAAATCTGCCGCCAAAAGCCGCTATAAATGTCCACGCCTCTTTGCTTCCAAAATATCGCGGAGCTGCACCGATAAACTGGGCCATAATCAACGGCGAAACCAAAACCGGTATAAGTATAATCACATTAGCTGAAAAAATGGACGCCGGCCAAATCCTCGCACAATCACAAACCAACATCGCCCCCGATGAAACAGCCGGCCGACTACACGACAGACTTGCACATATAGCGGCACCTTTATTACTCAAAACAATCGACCGAATCGATGACGGCTCAATTATTTATACCGAACAGGACCATTCCAAAACAACCCTCGCGCCGAAGCTGAAAAAATCCGATGGCTTTATCGACTTTGCCGAACCGGCTCAAGTTTTAGAAAGAAAAATCCGCGGCTTCTGGCCCTGGCCCGGCGCCTCGGCAACTTATCTGTCCAAGAAGACCAACAAATCTATACGCGTAAATATCGCAATGGCAGAAGCAGTAGAGGCCTCAAACTCCACCGGCTTATCGGTGGGAACGCTTGCCGAAAACCTAAATGTAACCTGTGGTACAGACGCCTTAAAGATTATAAAAATCAAACCGGCAGGCTCTCCGCTTATGGACTTCAAAGATTTCGTCAACGGCCGACAAACCCAGCCCGGCGATTTGTTACAAAGAATAGATAAGTGAGGGAAAGTTCACGCTAATAATATCAAACAAATGAAAGGGAGAGGCCATGAAAAAGACATTAATTATTGCGGAATTGTTAGCCTTTTGTGTTATTTCGCTGCTTGTCCTTCCGAATTGCAGA
>CAZLIO010000017.1:3533-18075 GCA_964559025.1 uncultured Pirellulales bacterium
CGACAAACCCAGCCCGGCGATTTGTTTATTAAGATAGACAAGTAAGATATGGCTGGCCAAAAACCAAAATCCGCACGTATTATAGCAATTGAGGTCCTGAACCAGTGTGACCCAAAACGTAACTACGCCGGTCCGATCCTAAACAAGTTGTTGGGCGAAACCGACCAGAAACAACGAGCCACCGACCTTGTCCTTGGAACGATAAGAAACCGCAGTGCTATCGATACGGTGATAACCGCATTCACCGGCCGTCCCATTGAAAGGATAACGGACAAACTACTCAACATCATCCGGATCGGGACCTACGAGCTTGTATATTCATCTGCGACCAGCCAGCATTCCATTGTCAACGAAGCGGTCGAGAACGCAAAAGCCATCGCGCCGCAAAAGCAGGTCGGCTTTGTAAATGCAGTCCTGCGCCAAATCACAAGGCATATAACAAATCGCCAAATCCAGTTGCCGCAGCCCGATTCAAGATGTACCATTGCCCAGACACCTGTGACCGGCTGCGAATTCGATATGGATTTTTTGCCCGACCCTGAATCTTCCCCTGCCGATTACTTAAGCACAGTTTTTTCTCTGCCCAAATGGCTCGTAACCGACTGGCTCGGCGAGTTCGGCGCAGAATTGGCCCGCCGGATTTGTTTCGCATCCAATCGCAGGCCGAGTGTTTACCTCAGACCCAATAGCTTAAAGACAACAACAAAGGATTTAGCTGAAAAATTTCGACAGGCGGATATCGGCTTTCAAATCGTCGATGTTCAATGCTCGATGCCGGATACTCGTCGAGAATCGAGAATCGAGAACCAAGAATCGAGCATGATAAAAATCAAAAGTCCCCGAGCGGTAACACAGCTTCCCGGCTTTGCAGAAGGTCTGTTTACAGTTCAGGATATTACAGCTTCGCAGGCGGTAAGGATTCTCAAGCCGAAATCGGACTGGACGATACTCGACCTCTGCGCCGCACCGGGTGTAAAAACAACACAGTTAGCTGAAGCTACTGGCGATTCGGCGAAGATTATCGCAACTGATATCGATTCCGAGCGCCTCAAAAAAGTCAAAGAAAACACTACTCGGCTCGGTATAAACAGCGTCGATATTGTTCCGTATGAGGAGCTTCCATATTCTAATTTCGATTGCGTCCTGCTGGATGTCCCGTGCTCAAATACCGGCGTATTAGCCAGACGCATCGAAGCACGCTATCGCGTAACGCCAGGTGCAATAAAGAAACTTATCAAAACACAAAGCGAACTGCTGAATACCGCAGCACAAATGTTAAAACCTCACGGTAAAATCTGCTACAGCACCTGCAGCATTCAAAAGGATGAAAACAATGACCTTGTTAGAGACTTCCTCCAGAAAAACCACAATTTCGAGCTTGAATCCGAAAGGCTGACCCTCCCGTTGGCAATCCCGCACCAAAATCGACCACAGCAGACCGCTTACCAACCCGATAACATCACAGACTTTGACAGAATAGATTTTGGTGCGGGAGACCACGATGGTGGATATACAGCAATAATCATCGCAACATAATGACAAGTATCGAGTATCGAGAATCCAGCATCGAGTTTTTAATTTTGAGTTACAAATCCAATTCACAGCTTTTCCACAAAACAAACTTACGATGTGTAAAACCTGTTAAAAACAAATTTTTTTTATGCGCAAAGTCAATATTGACAGCAACCTCTATCAAGTGGAAAAGAAATTTCCCAAAACGCGATTGATTTGTTTTTTCGTTGCCCAATAATAAGTAAGTTATCAGTATTATTGATTCTAAAAAGTGGCTTTGCTGCGAAGAATGATTTGATTCTAAAAAGAATGGATTCTTTTCCTGCGCTTACAAAGGATGAGACTATATTCGTTGAGTGCGGGATTAAGGCCTGATGAATAAAAACCTGGCACCGGGAGAATACTAATGCAGAGCACAATCACGGATGAGAGTTCTCGTACAGCGGCGTCTCAGATAAGTGCTATTAACGAAGCTCTTGCTGAGAAAGTGGGTCCGAAGAAGTTTCGAATTTGGTTTAAGAATTCAACTAATATGACACTTGCCGACGGATATTTGAAGGTTGGTGTGCCGAATCTTTTTATAGCAAGTTGGATTGAAAACCATTTTTTGAATGAAATTACCCAGGTGGTTCGGACAGTTACCGGCGCAGAGGTAAAGGTAACCTTCGCCATCGATCCGGAGCTTTCCGGCCACCAGAGGCGAACTCAACTGGATTCGCAGCCCCAGCTTGTTGCTGGCGCCGGTAGGACTCGATCCTCGGGGCGACTGAGTTCGCCGAAGTCGATTCTTGATTCTCGACGAGCATCGAGTAGCCGGCATCAAGCATCAAAAAGACTCAAACTGAGTCTGGATACTTTTGTTGTGGGCTCGTCAAATGAGCTGGCCTACAACGCCGCCAAAGCGGTCGTAAATGAACAACAAAGCCCTTTCAATCCGCTGTTTATTCACGGAGGATACGGGGTAGGCAAAACACATCTGCTGCAAGGGATTTGCAATGCAGTGTGCGAAAAGCGCCCCCAGACTAATTGGCTATATCTCTCAGCGGAGGATTTTGTCAATCAGTTTGTGCTGGCCTTGAAGACAAAAAAGCTGGAGGCTTTTCGACGACGAATGCGGCAAACGGATTTGTTGGCAATCGACGATATTCACTTCTTGGCCAGCAAGCCTTCAACGCAGGAGGAATTCCTGCATACTTTCAATACAATCAGCCTGGCTGGTAAACAGGTTGTGCTGGCCTGCGATGCACATCCGAAAATGATAGGACAACTGTCCGAAAAGCTGGTTAACCGCTTCGTATCGGGAATGGTTGTCAAAATTGAGAATCCTGATTTCCGCACCCGCTGCCAAATATGCAGGCAGTACCTGAAAACTCAAAACTTAAAACTAAAATCTCAAATCCCCGAAAGCGTAATAACATACATTGCCGAAAATCTCCGCACCAATGTCCGGGAGCTGGAGGGGGCCCTGCTGAAAATAATTGCATACTCGGCGCTGAAAAACGAAAAAATCAACCTGTCTATGGCCAGGGCCGTTCTGGCTGAACACCTTGAAAGGTGCGACCCGATTGTGCACGTATCGGATATCGAGTCGGCCGTCGCCACTTATTTCGGCACAACGCCGGCCAAGATACACTCGTCAAAAAAAGACAGGACAGTGGCCTTGGCCCGGCATTTTAGTATGTATCTGACCAGGAAGTACACAAAGATGTCGTCCTCTGAGGTAGGCAGATTTATGGGCAATAAAAATCACGCCACCGTACTGCTGGCCTGTAAAAAAATCGAAGAGATGCTCAAGAAAAATGCCGAGCTTCACTGGCAAGGCCTCGCAGGCAACAAAGTCTGCAAAGCCAGAACAATACTCACTCAGCTCGAAGCCGGAATCTAAATATGTCTATTTAGCCCCAGGTTTTACCGGGGGTTTTTCTTCTACACAAACAATCGGGTATGCAAAAGAAAATGAACCAACAATGTCATTGCGAAGGAGGCCCCCTTCTTGCTTTCGCAGGAAAGCAGGGGGCCGACTGTGGCAATCTCAACCTTAACAATACGAAAACCGTTTATTTTCTTAGGAGGAACGCAGGAACAAAACAATTTCGTTTTGAATTTCTTATTTATTCTTCTTTTCTCTTTTCAGTTTCCGTTTTTCCTTTGGATTAAGCTTGGCCTTTTTCTGGTGTTCCTTTTTGCCTTTATCTTTCTTCCCCTTATCGCCCATATCTGTTTCTCCTTTCTTAACTCATAACTAGGGACAGTCACTCTTCTATCGCATCGTCAATAGCTTTTTTAACTGCAACCACAGCGGAGGACTGAGGCATCTTTGTGTAAGCTGAATCAATGGCCTGCTTTGCCTGGCCGAGTCTGCCCATTCGGTAACAGACATAACCTAAGAGAAATTCCAACTGGGCTGAATCACTCCTTCCTAACCATTCTTTAATATCAGCTATTCTGCTTTCGAGCTTGTTTTCACCGCCTAACATACCAGCAAGGTCGATTTTAGTCCGTGCATATTCCGGAGCAATCTTGAGCGCTCTGGAAAGAAACAGCGCACTGCTGATATATTCGCCGGCGGCGAATAACGCATGGCCTCTGCCGGCAAAGCAAAGTGCCAGGCCACCGGCTTGGACCGGATCCGACCCGGCTTCGCCGGGGTCCAGCTTATAAATAGACGCCAAAGCAAAAGAGTCCGCTGCCGCGTAGTACCTGCCGGCCTTTAGATGGCCTTGTGCTCTCTGGAGGTGCTGATTGAACTTGGCCTCCGAGTAAGACTCAGGGCTGGTGTGTGGTCCCCTAATGCGCCTGGCCCTGGCGGATAAGTCAGCTTGCGAAAGCTTATTCAGTTCATCCAACGGAGAACTTTTCTCTCGCGAACTTTCCGGCTTCGGTGTTTCTAAAAATTCGAGGCTCGCTTCTTCCTGATTCTCCGCAGCTTGACTGAGCTGGGCTTTTTCAGTTTCATAAAGGCGCACAATTTTACTCCAGTCTATGGTTGTCGATTGGGGGGAGATAGCCGTATCTTTTTTGATACTTCCGTCTTTACGTGCTTCTTCTTTTGCGGTTTGCAGGCGGGCATCGATGGACCGGGTCAAATCATCGAGCTGCTGTCCTATTTGCTCAAGAACATCGGAACCAAGTCTGTTACGTTGGTCCTGCAGGTCTCTGCCGTATTCATCAGGTTTACCCTCACCTGCCTGAGGTTCCCAGCCCGTAACTTTCTGCAAAGTGGACCCATCCTGAAACGCCAGACCCTTAGCAACTGCATCAGCTTGTGCAAGTGTAAGCTCGTCCCCGCCGAAGTCTGGTTCGCTTGTCTGAACTATTTTAGCTGCCCGGCTTTCCTTGTGTTCCGGACTCCATACCTCAAACCTCTGCTCAAGGGCCGTTCCTGGCTCTTGCGTCTTGAGTCTTTGGTCTTGCGTCTTGAGTCTTGTGTCTTGTGTCTTGAGTCTTGTCTCTTGAGTCTTGAGTCTTGTCTCTTGTGTCTTGAGTAGTGGCTCTTGGGTCTTGAGTCTTGTCTCTTGTGTCTGTTCTTGGTACCGTTCAACCATCAACTGTTGGTCTTGCAGCGATATACCCGCCTCGTCTCGAGTAAGTAGCTGTAGTTCCCGTATGCTTTTTACTATTTGTAGAGGCTTAGTTGATGTACCATATTTCGTTTGTGGTTCCTGCGGTTCTAAGCTGGATGATTCCCGCGAAGTGCCGGTCCAGGTAGAAAAATCCTCGCCGGACAAACTCTGTTTATCCAAACCAGATACGCGCATTGCCGCCGAGTACTGTCCCTGCGGTGTACGGTCATTAATTCTTGTTACCGGCCTGAAAACTCCGGAATAGCCGGGCCTTGTTGTGGTTACCGTCTGGCTTTGTAAATAATACGGCTGAATACTGTATCCATTGGCATAACGTCCGATGTCTTCAGTGCTGGCCGAGTCTCTCAAAAAGGAGCTAAGTGACGATGAACCAAGATCGGCCCTGAAACTCGTGGTCGAACCATACGGCACAGTACCACGGAAGTGCATGCCGTGGCGGACATTGCCGGTAATTAACAGATTGCCATTCGTATCGATCGGATTGGGATTGCTAATCAGACCACTGCTGATACTGCTCGGAGGAACCGTGCTCGAGCCGGCAGGATTCATTATCGCACGGTTTTCTATCGACCAGCTTATTGCCGAACTAAGTGCAAAAAACACCACGGCCACTGTGATAAAAAGCCAATTCTTCATAATACAAAGTACCTTTCTATCTTTCCTGATATCCTGGTAACCTGATATCCTGATACCCTGTCAGGTAGTGGGGCCTTTCTTGTATTTCGGTTTCTCAGCCCAGCTAAGTTTCGTGGCCAGAGTGTCCCATTGATTCCGAAGCGGATTGTTCACAATCAAAAAATCGCAGCTTTCTCTCTCGACTCTTACCACATCGTCAATTGACAGCCTCAACGATACCTGGCCGTCGATTGAAACAGTTGTGCCTTTGTTGACTCGTATTCCCACGACCTCTATTGTGCTCTCAGCGTTAATAACGATTGGCCGAAAGCTCAAAGAATGGGGACAAATCGGCGTAATAACCACCGCCTCCATCTTAGGCGAGACTATTGGGCCTCCTGACGATAAATTATAGGCCGTTGAGCCCGTCGGGGTGGAAATTATCAACCCATCGCTGATACAACCGGCTAACGGCTGACCATCCACCGATATTTTAAGCTCGACCGTTCTAAAAGGTGGCCCAGCCGTGATAAAAACATCATTGATAGCTGCTGAGCAAAATTTCTGCGTTCGGTCCTCTTCCTTACCATTGCTGATTTCGGCGAGCTCAGTCGGGCCGAAAACTCTACAGCTTAGCATCATCCGCTTGTCTATCTGGGCGGTGCCTTTTATTAAACAAGGGAAAAAATCCTTAAGCTCGCCAACGCTGAATTCCGCCAGGAAACCAAGCTTGCCGACGTTAACGCCTATCACCGGCACACTTGCTTTACTCACATTCCTTGCCGTCGAGATAATGCTCCCATCGCCGCCGAAAACAACCGCAAAATCACATTTCTTTAGAATCTCAGCTTTGCAATCCTCAATGCTGCAGCTTGCTACTATCTCGGCCTTGTCCTTTGCAAAGCCGGCAAATTCGTCAATCGCCTCGTGGACTCCTTCCTTTTTAGGGTCGCCGAAAATCACTAATTTTGGCAGAGATTTCATGTTTTGTGTCTCTTTTGTCGCGGCTTGTATATCTGATATTGAGCATCCGGCGTCGTAAACTACGTAAGACGCAGCATTTCTTTGGCCGTTTCTACTATCTTATCGGCATTTATACCCGCTTCCATAAGCTGCTGCGCCCTGGAATTGTGTCCTATAAATCTCCTCGGCGCACCGAGCGTGCGTATGGCCTTTGGCGAATAGCTTTTAGCTGCGGCCAATTCGAGCACGGCTGAACCGAACCCGCAGGCACTGGCGTGGTCCTCTACTGTAATTATGCCCTTTCCCTGGTCCAGCAGAGAGACAATCTTCTCATCAACAGGAGCAGCGAACCGGCCGTTAATCACATCAACCGCAATGCCGTCTTCAGCTAATAATTTAGCCGCTTTCAATGCTTCTGTCAGAACGCTGCCGTAACTGACAATCGCAACAGCGGATTTTTTCGACCTTTTGACGACTACACTTTTACCCAGAATGAATGGCTTGGCACAGGCGGCCCTGACAAACTCCTGCTGTGGGACAAAATCTTTGGGATACCTTATAACGACCGGCTTATCTTGACCCAATGCAAATTCCAGGGCCAGTTTAATTTCAATCTCGTTGGCAGGCCCCGTTAGTACCATATTCGGCATTATCCGCAAAAAGCCAATATCCAAAAGCCCGTGATGTGTTGGTCCGTCCGAGCCGACGACCCCGGCCCTGTCGACGCAAAAGATGACCGGCAGGTCCTGTAACGCTACCTCCTGGAATATCTGGTCGAAGCTGCGCTGTAAAAAGGTCGAATAGATACAGACGACCGGTTTTAAGCCGCTTCTGGCAAACCCTGCTGCAATATCCACAGCCGCACCTTCAGCGATACCCACATCGTAGCACCTGTCAGCAAACCTTTTGCTAAATTCGACTAAGCCCGTTCCGTCGCACATCGCTGAGGTTATAGCCACGATTCTGTCATCCTTTTGAGCTAATTCCGTCAGATGTTCACCGAAGACACTGGTAAAACTACGTCTGCTTGAGTCCGTAGCCGATTCAACAGCATCCCCGTTCATCTTGAACGGGCCTGTCGAATGAAATTTGCTGGGGCCCTGGTCGGCCGGCTCAAAACCTTTGCCCTTCTTCGTATAAACGTGCAGAATTACGGGATGATTCATCTGGGCCAACGCCTGGAACAATTTTATAAGCGAGCCAATATCGTGGCCGTCAACAGGACCAAAGTACGGAATATTCAGGCTCTCAAACATCTGACTGGCCGGCAGGGCCATCCTGATACCTTTCTTAATCCTCTCAATCGCTTCCTCGACACTTTTGCCTATAAAGGGCGTATGCTCTAAGATATTTCTGGTTGTCTTGCGCAAATCCTCGTAGGTCTGGCTCAGACGAACTTTGGAAAAGTACTTTGCCATTGCTCCTACAGTTGCGTCTATTGCCATCGAGTTGTCGTTGAGCAGGATTAGCAATTGCCTCTTGGCGAGTCCGAGATTATTGAGTGCCTCAAAGGAGGTGCCGTTAACAATACTGGCATCGCCGATCACCGCCACAATTTTATCTTTCTTTTTTTGTTGGCGCTGGGCTATCGCCATTCCGATTGCTGTTGCTATCGAGGTCCCTGCATGTCCGACGGCGAACTGGTCATATTCGCTCTCGGCCGGGTTGGGAAAGCCGCTTATCCCTTCTGCGCGGCGAAGATGCTTGAACTTATCTTTCCTTCCGGTGATGATTTTATGCGTATAGCATTGATGGCCGACGTCCCATAGCAGCTTGTCCTCTTTGAAATCGAAGACGTAGTGCAGAGCTAATGTCAATTCCACTACGCCGAGGTTGCTCGCGAGATGTCCGCCGGTTTTGCTGACCGAGCCGAGAATAAATTGGCGTATTTCCTCTGCCAGCTCCTTGAGCTGAGGCACTGACAGCTTCTTTATATCTGCCGGACTATTGACCCTGTTTAGAAACTCCACTTTTGTGTCCGATTTTTGCATAATATTTTCAATCAAATACGCAGATACCTTCAATGAAATCTCAATTCTTTAGAAAGAATTTTAAGCTCTTTTACTATAACAGCTTAACCCGCAAAGCACCATTGAAAAAACAGGATTTTTCGTACCAAACACGCAGGTAGGTCTAATTATGGGGGGGAGTAGTATAGAGCAATTTACTATTTGCTATTGACTATTGACTATTTATCAGGGATGACATCTTCAAAGTGTGCTGTATTAGTGAGATTGACACGCAATGAAAGGGGGCGGCTTTGAGCCTATATCGGTGAGCGGAGAAGATTACAAACTCATACCTTTGACGCAGGGCAAATTCGCTATTGTGGATGCCGAGGATTACGATCGGCTGGCGCAACACAAATGGTATGCCGGCGAATTTGCGTACCTTAACTTCCCGGAAAGAATAGAGCTGCGAAACTGGATGCGAAAGATTATATGGGCAGCATAACAACAAACTCACCAGCTTGTCACACAGACGAAAAACACGTTTTTTCTTGCTATAACATGCGTACTTAAAAGAGGTTAGAAAAAATAACACAAAAAAAACATTAATCTTCTTGATTTATCTTGCCGATATGTTATCATATATGATAACAGAAAGGAAGTGGTCTATGAGTGGGACAAATGAGAGTTTTGGGAAATATTTAAAAAAACTCCGACTTAAGGCAGGATTCGGTTTAAGACGATTTGCCAATCTGATTGAAATGAAGGCCTCTAATTTGTGTGACATAGAACACAATCGGCGTTCGATGCCCAAGGAGTATTTGGAACCAGTTGCCGAGGCCTTGGGTCTTGAAAAAAACAGTTCAGATTGGGAAAAATTCTTTGAATTAGCACGCAAAAGCGACGAATTGCCGGCAGATTTACAAAGAATCGCACAAAGACGTTTAATGCCAGCACTGCTGCGTACGATAGATAACGTGCAATTATCAGATGATGAGATAAAAAATCTCATTGATGATATCCAAGGACGGAGAAACAACAAGGATGAGCCCTGCTAGGCACCTCAAAACTTACAATATTAAACAATTAGAAAGAATCGCTTGGGAACAACTGAAAAGACTCCAATGGCTTACCATTCCAGTTGATATTGAAAGAATTGTCGAAGAAACTCCTAAGATTGTAATTGATGTCAAGCGGGGCTTAAAAGAAACTCATCATATTTGGGGTATGGTTGCTGTAAACATAGATAATAAGAGTCTCGTCATACTTGTTGATGAAAAGCTGATGGATCTTGATTCCCTATCTAAAATATATCGAATGACTATTGCTGAGGAGTTTGCACACATATTGTTGCACAAAGACGCTATTGAAAAAGTAAAAAGTATCGAAGATTTCAAATCCCTCCAAAACCATCCGAACTGGCACGAACATGATAGAAACGCCAAATGGTTAGCCTCTGCCCTTTTAATGCCAGCAGGATATATCTTGGATGACAGCCGTCAATTCTATAAACAACTGGTCTCTAAAGTAGGTTTTAATGATCCGAGGGTGGTTCAAAAATATATCAGGAATTTGCTTGCGGATAAGTATGATGTTTCGGTTTCCGCTATGAACTATCGCCTCGAAAATTGGCCTGTAAATGTAGTAGACAAAATTAATCAAGCCATGCAGGAAAAATTAGATTTTTTAGACTAAACAATTATCTAATTCTTTGCAGCAGCTCCAGAGCGTTTCTTCCCAGTATCAACATATCAAAAGCAATTAACAAGAGCGTGCAAATAAAAAAGGCCGTAAGCGCGAAGCTTATGGCCCGTTGGTTCGTAATTAGGAATACATCATAGTAGAAAAAACTTTGAACGCACAAGCCGTTATAGGCGGCGGTCGGATTTGAATCGGTGAATGATATCTTTTTAGAATATTTCCTTGCTGTATTAATTGATGCCCGAATATGCTTGTCTGCCACCCTGCAAACCAGCAAATCAATACAGCAAGAATCACTTCCACGGCTATTAATGGGATAATTCCTATTGTCATAACGTATCCCTAAAAAAACCACTAATTGTATCGGCTTAAGTTCAATTTTTTCCTTAATCAAACTAACCGATTCTCTGTGTCATTTTTCCTTGTTTCATTCCCAAGACTCCTGCAAAATTGAGGTTAGGCATATATTATTTAAGAAAATTTTTTTTGATTTTCTTAAATAATCACCTAACTGCTTAATATAGAATAACTTACTGTTTGAAAAGAAAAAAAACGATTTTTTTCTTTTCAAAGTATGCCTAACCTCAATTTTGCAGAACTCATTTCATTCCCACGAAAGGAGGGCGCAAATCCACACTATACCCAAGGTGAGCTATGCCCTATTTTCGGTGTAGTTTGAGAATCAAGGTTTTCAATACTGATATGCATCTTTTTTTGTTGAGGAAGTGCTTTGGATGCATTGATTAAGGCATATTGCTCAGTGTGAAAAAAATTAGAAGTGAAATCAAATGCAGAGTCGGATTTTTTTTATTACTTTGTTCTTTCGAGCAGGCCCATCGCCAATTGCCGCAGGGTGTCAGCCTTTTTCCCAAAAGGCTCCAATACTGCCACCGCCTCATCGGCCAGCTTCTGCTCTAATTCTCTTGCCTTCTCAATTCCTACCACAGCCGGGTAAGTACACTTGGCCGCCTTAGCGTCTTTACCAACTGTCTTGCCTAATTGCTCACTGGATGCATTTACGTCAAGAATATCGTCAGCTATCTGGAAACCCAGACCAATTTTGAGGCCATACTCGCTCAGTGAGTCTATCTGTTGCTTGGCTGCCCCGCCGCAGATAGCTCCCATTACAGCGGCACAGCGGAACATCTTGGCGGTCTTGTTGGTGTGGATGTATTCCAAGAGTTCCTGGCTTCCCCGGCCATTTTCAGCTCTCAAATCCGCCATCTGTCCGGCAATCATACCACCCGGCCCGGCATCCTGCGCCAATTGGCCAATTAGTTTTACCGCAATAGTTGGCTCATCAACCTCCTTTGCCAGAATCTCAAACGCAAGCGTCAGAAGGGCATCACCGGTCAGAATAGCCGTTGCCTCATCAAAGGCCTTATGGCACGTAGGAAAGCCCCGCCGAAGGTCGTCATCATCCATCGCCGGCAAATCATCGTGAACAAGTGAATACGTATGCACCATTTCAATCGCCGCGGCTGCAATCTCAGCGTTGCGATTGATCTGGCCGCTAAGAAGTTCACAACACCACAGCACCAGCGCCGACCGCACCCGCTTGCCCGGCGTCCCAAGTGTGTATTTGAGCGTTTCTTTCAATTCGCTGTTTATCTGCTGTGAAGCTAAAAACTGGGCCAGGGTATGATTAATAAATTCAGCCTTCTCGTGTAATAAGGCATTGAAGTCCATATTGTTCACTATTGACAAATAGGTATTCATTATCGATTATTGAAAACAGATAAATAGTAAATAGTTGATAGTTGATAGTAAATGGAAAAATGATTCTTATTCTTGGCGTTACCGCATCGGGCAAAGGCCGATTGGCTTTTGATTTAGCCCAAAGTCTGGGTGCTGAAATAATCAGTATCGACTCGATGAAGGTCTATCGGCGAATGGATATCGGCACCGCCAAGCCGCCACAAGAAGTACGTCAGCGCATCAAATATCATCTTATCGACATAGTCGAGCCGAGCGATTCATTCAGTGTGGGGGCTTTCCGTGATGCCGCTTTGGGGACGATAGAGCAGACAAAAAGCCGTAACAAAAAGATTATTGCGGTAGGCGGAACCGCTCTGTACATAAAGGCCCTGCTGTATGGCCTTTTCGAAGGCCCCGGAACCAATCAGCAAATACGGGCTGACTTGAAAGCACGGGCACAAGTGCAAGGTTTGGCAGAACTCTACTGCGAGTTAACGAAGATTGATCCCACAGCCGCCGAGCGCATAAATCCCAACGATTCCAAGCGTATAATCCGGGCTTTGGAGGTTTACCAGCTCACGGGCAAACCCATCTCAAGCCTTCAGAAGCAATGGGATAATAGTGAGACCAAACACGACTGGACGATAATAGGTTTGCAAAGAGAGAAAACCGACACCAGCGGCAGAATAAACAAAAGGGTTAAAAATATGATTGCCGCCGGCTTTGTTGATGAAGTCAAATCCCTGTTGGCTGAAGAAAAACCTTTGAGCAAACAGGCCCGATGCGCTATTGGCTATGCTGAGATAATCGAATATCTGAATAGACACATAAGTTTGGAAGATGCAATTGAACTTATAAAAAAGAACACCAGACGTTTGGCCAAGAATCAGCGTACCTGGTTCAAAACCTTTAAAAACGTTCATTGGCTCGACATCGAACCGGACGAGCCACCAGAAAAAATCCTCACCCGCACGAATATATTATTGAATGATATTTTGACTTAGATGGTTTGCAGTTGTTGCTGGGCGCGAAGTACTGTGGCGGTATCACCCAGAACAAGCTGCTTTATCAAACTGCTTGGAACCAGGTTAATTCCCATATTGAAGATTTTCTCTTCAACCATCGAAGCAATGGCTCGTGCCGTTGGCTGGCAGAGGTCATATTTTGTTACCAGGCCCTCGACTATTCTGGACTTGTCCCATCGGCATCTGCTGTTGGTTCCCTCGGTCCCGGCGAGCAGCTCAGCATCTGTAAGCTCCTGAATATCAATCGAGACGACCTCAGTTCGGGAACGCTTAAGCCTGCGTTCGAAATGGTGCTCACTTAGACCAATGGCGGCTTCTTCATAGCTGATGGCCGTTAGAACCGCCTTGATTATGGAAAATATCTCACTACTGGTTACGCTGCGTCGGTTTTGTCGGTGATAAAGAAAGTATGTTACAACCTCGGCAAGCTGTTCAGCAATGTATACATCCGCCTGTCCAATCTTATCGAGAGCGTTGTTGATAGTCCCTATCACTTTGGTGTGCGAGTATTCCTCGAGGCTGCCATCGGCTTTTATGACCTTAAGCTGCGTTTGCATCACCTTCTTTTTGCCTCCATGCAAAAGTTGCCAATAAAAAGTGAAAGGTTATTCTTTTCAAAGTATGTCTAATTTCCATCTTGCAGAACCCTTGTTACCAATCAAAGAGTATCTGCCGGCCGCTGGGCTCAGTTTCAGTAATTACCTGACTGACTTCCTTAATCAATTCACCTGCATCCCTGAAGTCACGATATACACTTGCAAAACGAATATACGCCACCTTGTCAACCCTGCGAAGCTGCTTCATTACTCTTTCACCGATAATAGCTGATGAGACCTCCTTGTCGAAATTCCGGAATATATTTTCCTCAGCCTTGTCGGCTATTTGTCGAATCTGCTCCGTCGAGACAGGTCTCTTATAACAGGCCTTTTGCAAACCGTTGATGATTTTCTCTCTGTCATAAGGGACCCGGGAGTTATCTTTTTTCACCACGTAGAGCTTAAAGCTTTCCCCTATCTTCTCATACGTGGTAAAACGCCTTTTACACATCAGGCATTGACGCCGGCGCCTGATCACTCTTCCGCCATCGCTTGAACGCGAATCAACAACTTTATCTCGGTCTTCCTTGCAAAAGGGACATCTCATTTCGTATCCGCCTGTTGGAAGCGGACCTTTCGGTCTCGCATCTCATACTGCATATTGTCTTTGAGATACACTTTTGACCTCGTGATTCACAACTTGCAAGTTGCCTATCCGTCCCGTGCAAACCCTTGACGGGCGGGTACGCTCTTCGAAGCCCATCAAGATAACACTACATATAGTTAGCTTATCTATTCTACACCCAACATATAGTATGTCAAAAGAATTTTTCATGTAGGCCGTCAATCTTCCTGAATCAGGAGCTGTTAAATTTGATTTTGCTGCTCTTAATTTATGGCTTGATAAAATGAGTTCTGCAAAATTGAGGTTAGGCATACTTTGAAAAGAAAAAAATCGT
>CAZLIO010000018.1:0-17650 GCA_964559025.1 uncultured Pirellulales bacterium
TTGGTGCTTCCATCAACCATCAAATATGGTATTTGTAGTGTCAAAATGGTGACAAGATGTCACCTGGAAATTGTGGTGTTTTTCAGCTTCTGAAAGAGGTGACTTTTCGAAGAATTCCCTTTCCCTTTTTGCATTTCTGTAAAATCTCACATAAAACACATACCAATACGTAACTCAGATATTTCCCTTGACGCCAAAGCGGTTGATTTGATATAAATAAGAGTATTGAAGCTTGTGTCCGTGTATGAGAGTATCAACGGCTTTTTGTCATCTGACGTGCGGAATATTTGTGGTTTTCCGAAGAGGAGGAATTATTATACAAGGCACAGCGTTACAGTGGAAACTTTGTGCTTCGCGGTGAAAATATTTTACGTTTCAACTAATCCTCATATTTAATTTTTTTAAGGAGGAATATTATGTCTAAGAAATTGATTTATTTGGTTTCTTTTGTTCTGATGCTGAGCCTCGTTTTGACATACATAGCCAATGCTGCCGAGAAAACGCATCTTATTGGCTGGTGGAAGTATGACGGCGACACGCTGGACTATTCGGGTTTAGGTAACGATGGCACCGCTGTTGGGAATCCGACTTTCGTAAGGGGTACGTTTGGCTCGTACGCTCTGGACCTCGACGGTGACGATTATGTTACAATGGATGGCGTAGCGGACGACATAACGGACAACGATATTACGCTTAGCGCATGGGTCAAAACAACTGACAATAACGCAGACTGGTTTTCTTGTAATACCGGAACCGGCGGCAACGTGGTCAGGTTTTGTATTCAGGTCGGCAAGGCCGCCTTCGATACGGACAGCGAACATGCCCTGTCCACCACGATGGTCAGTGACGGCCAGTGGCATTTGCTGACGTTTATCAGGAGCGGGTCCACCGGATATGTATACGTCGATGGAGTTCAGGAAAATTCGTACACGGTCGATTTCAATTTTAGCGCGGATGACCGCTGGTCAATAGGACAGGAATGGGATACTGATAGCCCAAGCGACTTTTTAACCGGCACTGTGGATGATGCCCGCATATACGACCGCATCCTCTCGGCAGCCCTGGTACAGGACCTGCTTAACGGCATCGCACCAGCATTCGTAAAGGCCGAGAATCCCAAGCCGGCCAATGGTGCCATACATCCGGATACGTGGGTGACCCTTCGCTGGTCGCCGGGAGATACTGCGGCCTCGCACGATGTGTACTTCGGCGATAATTTTGGCGATGTGAACGACGGCACCGGCCAGACACCGCGGGGCAATCATCCCTCGACGTTTTTCGTTGCCGGGTTTACTTATCCGGACGGTTTCGCTCCAGGCACAACTTACTACTGGCGGATCGATGAGGTTGAGGCTGATGGTACTACGATACACAAAGGTGATGTCTGGAGCTTTACGACTACTCCTGCGAAGGCCCATAATCCAGACCCGGCTGATAGCGCCAACTTCGCGGACCCAAATGTGGAGCTTAGCTGGATGGCAGGCTTAAGTGCGAAACTGCACACTGTATACTTCGGCAACAATTTTGACGATGTGAACAATGCTGCCGGTGGACTCCTACAGGGAACTACAACCTATACTCCCGGCCCCCTCGAATTGGACAAGACTTACTACTGGCGGGTCGATGAGTTCGATGGCGTCGCGACCCATAAAGGTGATGTCTGGAGTTTCAAAACATTGCCCGTTATGCACATTATCGACCTTAACCTTGTCGGCTGGTGGAAGTTGGATGAGGGTATGGGCACCCTTGCCCTTGACTGGTCCGGGCACGGAAATCACGGTATACTCAAAGGTGACCCGGAGTGGATAGCTGACGGATATGACAGCGGTGCGTTGAGCTTAGGCAGCGGCAACTATGTAGCCATTCAAAACCTGCATTATAACAGTACCGGCTATGCGGAAGTCAGCGTCTGCGCCTGGATTCGCACTGTTAGTAGCGGTAACCAGATAATTGCTTCCTATGATCGTAACCAGTTCTGGCGGCTTGAGATTAACGGCAGTGGTGGCGGCCCCGGCCAAGTAGGCTGGGATGTTATGACCAGTTCCGGCCAAGTGGATTACGGCAGCAGCACTCGCGTCGATGACGGACTGTGGCACCATATCTGTGGTGTGTTCGACAATGGCAGGCTGACTATCTACATCGATGGTCGTCCGGAGGCATCGGCTTCCGGAGGCAACACTTTCGGAACTAACGCAACGCGCTACGGTTTTATTGGTGTAGGCTCGGAGGCAGGTGAGTTCGACGGCAACACAGTCACAAACAATTTCGTTCAAGGTGATTTGGACAACGTCCGCATCTACGACAAGGCCCTGAAACAGGAAGAAATCGCACTTGCTATGCGAGGCGATCCACTACTTGCCTGGGGTCCAAAGCCGTGTAATGGCTCAACACTGTACATCAGAGATGCAACACCCCTTAGCTGGTTGCCGGGAGATAAGGCATCTGGGCATGATGTGTATTTCGGTTCTGAAAGAGACGCTGTGAACAATGCCGACACATCTGATGCGACGGGCATATATCGAGGCCAACAGATTGGTATCATCTACACTCCACCCGAAGGCGTTGAATGGGGTGGCGGGCCTTACTATTGGCGTGTCGATGAGCGTAATACCGACGCTACGGTCACCAGAGGTGAGATATGGAGCTTTAAAGTAGCCGACTATCTTCTCGTGGACGATTTTGAGGACTACAACGACTACGAACCTGAAAGGATATTTGATACGTGGATAGATGGATGGGGCGTGGCGATAAACGGCTCGGCGATATGTTATGTTGAGCCAGACTTTACTCAGGGAGAGCATTTCGTTGAGACTACGATTGTTCACGGCGGTGTTCAATCGATGCCGTATTTCTACGACACTAATTTCAAGTACTCTGAGGCAAGTAGGATGTTGGTCTCGGCGCATGATTGGACCGAAGAAGGCGTTGGAGTATTATCGCTGTGGTTCAGGGGTAATTCGGATAATGCTGCTGCGCCGATGTATGTTGCTCTCAATGGCAGTGTGGCAGTCTCTCACGATAATCCTAATGCAGCACAGATAGAGGCTTGGACGGAATGGAATATAAACCTTAAAGCATTTGCAGCCCAAGGTGTGAACCTTGCCGATGTCGATACGATCACTATTGGTTTCGGCGATAAGAATAATCTGCAGGGCGGTGGTTCAGGTGTGGTCTATTTTGACGATATTCGACTGTACCCTCCACCGCCGGCACCGTAAGCCGTGTGATTTAGCTGGCAGTTAGAATTACGTGATTGATATAGATGATTATTAAAGTGTAATCTCACCGCTCAGGCAATTTTAGAATCTTTGCTATGATTGTTGCGAGCCTATCCGCCATTAATTGAAATCCAAGATCGTTGGGGTGTGATCCATCCACAAGCCCATCAGCTTCATTTGGGCCAAGTAATGAATATCCTTCAATAAGAGAAAGGTTTTTATCTCCCTCAGCGATCAATTTTTTATATGTTTTCCGTATCACATCGCGTTTCGCTTCAATAAATTCATGACTGCCCAAAAGTGATGATTCACGTGCAGCATATATTCGAGTTACGAGGATAATTGGGATTGTGGGATGTTTTTCACGGATAGTACGAACGAACGGTTCATAAACTTTTTCCAGGGTTTCCCAGTTTTTATTGTTGGCCATGAAATCAAGAACAAAGCAAGACGCATCGATTTCTGCTACGGCATCTGCAACTTCTTTTTCGCCCTTTCCATTTCCGGAAAAACCGAGGTTAACATGGCCAAGGTTAAGATTTCTGCAGAGTATTGCCTGGTAACTCATACCGGCTCGGCTTGCACAGCCGCCTTGGGTGATTGATGTTCCGTAAAATACAACTGGTTTTGGTATTGCAAATGGAGAATGTTTTTTAATTGTAGCGTTAGTATTGGTCCCGATTGCTTTAATTTTTAATCCATTGTACAGAGGAAGATATAAAACATGCTCTCGATATTCAGGGGATGCATTTTTAAAATAAATATGTTCAACATCTATCTCTTTCCCGTGGATTGCTGTTCCTATGTAAGTGTTGTCGGTATATAGATCCACTCCGCTTTGTCCAAATACATGCATGTTTTTCATTCCGGACATATGAAGATTTTCATAGCGGATAGCTAAAGTTGAGCAGTCGCTTTTAAATCTGATTAGAGCACCGCTTGTGGATTGTGCCAAATTCCATACTGGTTCTCGAACGAACTTTTTAAGCCGTTTAGGCAGGCGGAATAAATCGGGAGTATTTTCATCAAACCATGCTAAACCGTTCACTTCAAAAGATGAATCGGGAAAGGAGATCCAACGGATATCATCCTCTGCAAATAACATTGTTGGAAAAATAAACGTCACAAATAAAATAGCGATTAAGGCATGTTTCATCATGAGATTCTAACGCTCCTTTACAAATAGATCTGTTTTCTTTTATAGAATTCTGATTTTTATCGTAAATTTTGATCCAAAACTACTATACCATATAGAGTTGTCCTACTCAAAAAATTCGAACTTGTTTAATTTCAACGGCTTATGTAAGCTCCCTGAATAACGATTAAGCATTAATTCTATAGGAATATTCGGGAGAAAGCAATCGTGAGTATCCTTGCCAAGCTCATCTTTGAGTTTCTAAAACTTATTCAGGAGCAAACAAGACATAGTTCTTGAAAATCTTGCTCTTTGCAGCAAAAGATCTTGATCCAGCTGGTTTCTTCTCCGGCCTGATCGACTACGTTCGCATTTACAACGTGGCCTTAACGAAAAACATTGGCCTTTTTCTTCGCACGTGAAGTCCCTGCTGGATCAATAATGCGGCGGTCCGATGCCTGCTTGACAAGCGCACAGTGTCCCCTACTGGCCCTCTCCCGAAAGCTGTGCCAAGGAAAAGGGCTGCGTGTTTGAGACACGCAGCCCTTCAGTAGTGCATCTCTAACTGGGCATCGACCCGGCAATTAGGGCTCGTACACAATCTCGATGCTGTCCACATCAATCGTGCCCTGGGTTTCGCTCAGGCCCTCTGAGCTGCCGATGACCATACCGGTCACCTCAATCAGGCCCTCGAAGGTCTGAGGATTGCCGCCCCAGCCCGGGATGATGTTCTCGGGCAGGATCTCCACCGTGCTCCACTGACCATCGGTCAACAGGTCGACATCTGTGGCCCAGGGCTGCCCGCCTTCCACAGTGTTGCCGATGGGGGCGTACCCGTTGGGATACCAGTTGCTGTCGTTTTTCACGATCCAGGCCTCACCCGACAGGAAACTGGGATCATTGGCCGTGCCACCCTGGTAGAACTTCACATAGATCAATCCCACACGATCACTGCCCGGACGACGGCGCAGCGACAGACGGAGCTTAAAGCTCTCACCATAGGAAGCAAAATCGATAGGAGCGTCGAAGATCATCACGCTCTCGCTGTTGTCCCTCTTGGGAGGACCGTCGCCGTACGAATGGTAGTCCCATTGCAAGTATTGGCTGTTCTCCATCCCGCCGCTGGTTACCAGTATACGGGTCACCTCACCATTGAGGCCCTGGTGGTCCACCCAAACCGCATCCAGTTCGGCCTGGTCACCATAGGTGTCGAAGTCTTCAATGACGCGGACCTCCGTTGTCGGAGCAGAGTGGCTGCTGTCGTAGATACGGATATCGTCGTACAGCATCCGGCCGGCACCCTCCGGATCGGCATCGGCCTCCGGGCCCACGCCCAGCGTCAAACGCGTGATCTTGGTCAGATCAAGGGCCGCGTTCTGGGCCGCCAACTCAGACAGCGAAATAAACCATTCGGTCCACTCCCAGATGTTCGTGGGCGAAACGGCCGGGTCATCCGGAACATACTCCACCTTGGCCTGGTCGCCCGCTTCGTCCTTGACCGCAATATACAGAGGCGCTGGGGTGTTGAACGGTACGCCGATCTCCTTGTAATCCACGTCCGCCAGAGTCAGCGGGGTGCCGTCGATCGCCACGTTGGAGAATACCGTGGTGTTCACCTCGCTGCTGGTGTGGGAAGTCATGGCCAGACCCATATAGACCGGAGTATCAAAGAAAAGCACCGTCCTATATAACTCCTGCCATTCACCGCCATCCTCGCGATGCCAGCACGTGATGGTACCCGTGCCAGAACGCTGGATGCGCACCCAGTGCGGGGCATTTACATCCTGTATCTGAGCAACAACGCCGCTCTGATTGCCACCGTCAGATCCGCGCATTTCTACGACAACACCATTCTGTGGTGTGACAAAGCAGAAGACGTAGGCCGAGTCGTCATCCAGGCCCGAGCGGACCATCACGCCCGCCTTAGCCCAATCATTGGTAGCTTCCTGTTCATCGACCCGGGCAATCAGGTCAGCGGTTCCGGTGCTCTTATACGCGAATATAAATTCGTCGTGCGTGCCGCCGATATCACTGCCCGATACCTCCAGCGTAAACTTTCCGTCTGCGTAAGTCGCGTTAGATGTAGGCGGCTGGCGACCCTTGAACCACACGCCCAGGGTCGCGCCGTCGTCCTCGGTGAAGTCCTTGGGCGGGTCGAACCAGCGCGTGCCCTCGGAGTAGTCGACCACATCATTGTGATCGTACGCCAGCGGCAGGGACTGCCCTGATACTCCGTGGACATCCGCGGTCTCCACGTACGGGGCGTACAATGTACCAAGCTGACCGCCCGAACCGTTGCCCTGAGCCAATTCGACCCACTCGTTATCTACGACGTCCTGCAGGCCCCACTTGTCCTGCCACTTCGAGAACACCAAATAGGGCGATTCGGCACCGTAGGTCTCGAAGTCATCCAGTACCACGAACGGCGCGGTGGTGAAGCTCCAGACGTCCCCTGCCCACGGGCTCTCCGGATCAAGGTCGTTCACCTCGTCGATACGCCAGTGGTACATCTGGCCCCGTTCGGCCTGTGGTGTGAACGTGGTCTCGTCAACCAGACCCATGTCAACACTGGGATCACCGGCTGCCACGGCATCGCGATCTTGGCCGAAGTACACCTGGTGCTTGGCGGCCTTGTGACCCGCAGACCACATCAGGGTCAGGTCCTCGACGGCTACGTCAACCGCACCATCCGCAGGACGCGGACTGCTGGCCTTAGGTGGGGCGGACAGCGCTTGAATGGGAATGGTCTGCAGAGGCATACTTTCGGTGCTCCAGAGCAGTTCTATCTGGGCGTTGTACCCTACATCGAAGTACTCAACCACGATCTCATGCTTGCCTGCCTCAAGCTCGACAAATCCCTTGACCTCGGAAATGCCCCAAGAGGCCAGCATGTCGTAGAAAACAACCTCACCATCAATCCAGCAGGCGGCCCCATCGTCCTTACGGGCCATAATCATGTATGTATCCGTAATCGGCACCTCCAGGAGACCTTCCCACCGGGCGGAGAATTCGTCTTCTGCCACCACACCGGGCTCCGGTGACGCGTTTTGCCATTCGAAAGCAAGCGGGTCCTCAACCCGTGTCAGGACCGGATTGCCCTGCAGGTTCTGGTTATTGAAGTAACTGCCCAGCAGGCCTCCTACGTCGGGACCCTTGGTGGTGAAGCTCCACACATCGCCCTGGATTATCTTGTCCGGAGTCTGGGAATCCACACGCCAGTAGTAGGTGGTCTGCGGATTCAGCAGGCCGGGATCGTGCTCGTTGCCCGCGACCATCGTGGCACCCTGGCCGCTGACCACATCGTCCCTGTTCTTGCTGAAGTAGACTACGGCCATCGTGGCGTCCACGCCGGGTTCCCAGGTCAACGTGGTGTTGGGATCCACCCACTTCATGCCGTCCGGCGGATTGGGTGCCGAGGCCTTGGTCTTCTTGAGCTCGAAGCTCCATACGTCACCGGCCACGGTACCATCCGGATTCACGGTTTCCACCCGCCAATAGTACACCTTGCCGGGTTCCAGCGACTGGTTCAGGCTCAAGGTGTTCCCATCCGGGGAGCCGAGCAGGGTTCCTGCTGCGCCGGCGGTCACGTCCGCCAGGTTCTCGCCGAAGTACAAGTTGTGCGAAGCGGCCCCTTCACCAGGCGTCCAGGACAGGACCGGCGGGGCCTCGTCGAGCACACTCTCGTGACGCGGGTCCGGCCGGGTGGCCTTGGCGAAACCCAGAGTGAACAGATAGAGCATCTCGTCACCGGTAAGCAGGCGATTGTACATACGCACATCGCTCAGCAAGCCGTCCATGGCAGTGCCCACATAGGGTTGCCCTGCGGGCTGCGGGCAGCCGCACTTCTTGAACAGACGGTTGTCCTCGTCACCGGTCGTGCCCCAATCCTCGTTGACACGCGCACCCAGCGTCACTTCACAGTCGCTGTCAATGCGCCGGCCGGGAGCATCGGGATCGTAGTTGGTGTCACTCGGGTTCGTCACTATGTCAACCCAGTCGGTCCTCGTGCCCGCCAGCTCACCATTGACCCAGATGCTGGCGTACTCCTGGTCGTTGTCCCACATGCCCGCTATATGGTTCCACACATTGTCCTGCGCATCACCCGCGGCATAGCCGCCCGCAGGAGTGCGAGGATAGGCCCAGTGGACCTGGGTTCTGGCGAATAGCATCTGCAGCTTGTATGCGCGTTCACCCTTGCCCACGAACGTGGCCCAGTTATTGGAATTGATCTCCTTGACCCATGCGGCAATAGTAAAGGACTCGCCATCAAAGTCGGCCCAGGTGGGGGGATCCGTGCAAGAGCTCAGGTCGTTCGGATCCGCATGCGGTCCCTGGTTCTTGCCCCCTCCACATCTCACATAGTCCGTCCCATCGAAACGGAGAGACATACCGCCCTCGTGGTCAACGACCCACTTCGGATCATCGGACGCGGGATGGCCCGTTGCCGAGGGGAATTTGCCGTGACGGCCATTGCCGCTGGAGTCGGCGACAGTGGTGCTGCCCGGACCATCGTCGAGCTTCCACCAGGCCACCAGGTTGTCCATTCCCGGGTCCGTGCCCTCAGCAGCGGCCACCGGGGCCGCGGTCAGATACAGGCACAGCCAGGAGAAATACAACAGAACACATCTTCTATACATGGTTTTTCCTCCTTCTTTAAACATTTTAAACCTTATTCGTTATACCTCAACCACAGATTTTGGGACAGTTACCTCGCTGAGACTACGATCGACATTAGCCATACGTACAGACCCTCCAAACACACCAATTCTCCTGTGGGGCCGGGTTGCACCAAACCCGAAATCAGGCACCCTGCGAATAATTATACACCTTTACTACCGATAATACAAGTGTTTTTCCCCCCCCGATAACTCAAGTTTGTTTCCCCGAGTCCGAGGGACCGCCTCCTCTCAGCAGGGTTGGCCCCCAGAGGATCCCGGGCCGATATCTTGGTTCTTTTCCGGGTAGTATCAGTCCAGGTCAAGCCGCTGTACCCGACAGAAACGCGTTGCGATTACGATGCGGCCTTCGGCGCCTTCGGCAGGCGGCGATCCGGTTCCGGGCAATGGCATGCGCACCTCCAGGTGCTCCAAGTAGTCCTCGACTCGGCCTGCATCCAAGTTGAATTCCCCGCCCCCTACATATGAACACGACATAAACGGAACATCCGCCAAGCGGCCGTCCGGGGTCCTCCTGGGTGTGGGTGAGCCCGCAAAGACCACCACAGCCACTGTGCCCACGGGCCGCTGCTCCACGCTCTGGAGCCGGTATATCTTGTCGAACCTGTGAGTTCCCAGCCGGTCCATGTCCGTACCGGGTGCCTTGAGGGTGACCTGCTGCACGCCCCGCCACCGGCCGCCTACGGCCAAGGATCCGACGTCCGGCCCGGGCAGGCTGAAGGATCCATGACGCCGGAAGATGGCCGGAGGGCTTACCAGCTCTAAGGCGGCGGCATGGGCCGCGGTGGGGCCCCGCACGGCCAGTCGCGCCGGACGGAGATTGAATACCCCCGGCACGTAGCCCAGGGGACTGATTTCGATGGTGTAGGTCTGGCCGATCAGCTTGGCAAAGGGACTGTTCTGGTCCGCGGATTCCTGGCTGTCGAACGCCAGATCGGGCTGCCCGGAGGACGTGCGCACATACCTGACCTGGTCGATCGTTACCAGAGCAACAACCGTGTTCGTCTCTTCAGGCACCGGCCCCAGGATCTCCTGGGTGAAGACCACTTCGCTCGATTCGGACACATTCGGGAATGAGGCTGTCGAGTCGTTGTCCTGGACCGCGGTCTCCGGGCCTTCCATGGCCGTAACGGCCTCGGTGGTCACCCGGTAACGGGTCTTCGTCCCGGGTTCGAACTCCAGGGAAAGGGTGATCTTCTCCGACTGGGCAGCAGCTTCGTTCGGTTCGGCGGGAACCACTGGTGGCTCGGGACCCGCGCCTTGCCTCGGCAGCGGCGAACACCCGAACAGCCCGATTGCCAGAATCATTCCCACCAGTACATGCCACCGGTACCGGTGATCTCTGAGATATGTCATGTTTGCACCTCCGGTAATGCCAACACCCCATGCGGTACCATGTGCAGAGTCTCCGGGCCTTGCCGCATACGACGGCAAGGCATATGCTACCAGATTGTATGGTTCGTCGTCAAGTAATATAGTCTTGCTTGATTTCAAGCCTATATCTCACCAGACCTTAACTGCTTTTTTCTTTTGTCCGAAGGATATCTTTGTATGCCAATTCTTGCCTGCTGAGCACATAACACAATCTAATAACACTATTGATGATATGTTCCGAGTTTCACGCCTGGCACCTCTCCTCGTGGATAACAGTGCATCTTGATTGCCAAACTGTCTACCGGCACGCGGAAATCCAGGTTTGAAAAATCCTTGAAGATTATTTCTACCAACTTACTCCCCTGCTCAAGATTGAGTCCATCGCGCACGTCATCGAGTTGCCGATACTTCTTATGCTTTTGCCATGGAACTCCCCAATTGAACAGTCCCTGATCCGGGCCTGTGGAATAGAGGTTATGGTTGAAAGCGAGTGAGAGTTTTTCCAGAGTCAGTCCATTAGGCTTGGCTTTGCCGTCCCGGGCAGGCCAGTGGCGACTGTCCCGAATGTCGAACCAACCCCAGGTCTGTGCATCGCGATTATAGGCTATCACGTTGTTGCGGATTATGTGATCATGGTTCCATACTGGCTCACTCTTCTTGTCGATTCGGGGTGTCGAACGAGTTTGCTCACGGAAGTTGAAGCCTTCCTTATTGCCGAGAATTAAGTTGCGCTCAATGACACAATTCGGCGAGCTGGATATACTTATCCCGGCTCTCACTCCCCAGGCATCAGGGTGGTGGGCAAATCCATTTCCGATGATGACATTGTCGTGCGCGTGAAGCCCGTAGGATATCTCGTAGTATATGCCAGAGTCCTCATTGTTGGCGATCAGGCAATTTCGAACTACGTTATTTTCATTACCAATATCAAACCAGATTCCGTTTCCCCTGTTTTCAACAATAACCGAGTTTTCTATGACAGCTCCGCGAGTCAATACAATTTTGTTCCCTCCGGCTTCCCAACCTCGCATATATCCTTTTATGTTATTGTTGTGTATTATACAGCCGGTCATAAGAAGGTTATGGGCGCGTCCTGCTCCAAAACCCATTTGACCGTTATACTGGAATATGCAGTCACGAACAATTATATTCTCTCCGGTGAACCGCGCACCGCTCGCATTGAAATACTCAAACAGGCAGTCTTCAACCACGTCGTGATTGCCGGAGAAAACTATCGCGGCCTTCTGAGCAGGATTAGTCGCATATCGGAAACGGATTCCTTTAATGTGCACGTGAGCTCCTTTGCACATCCAAATCTGACTACGCACAGATGCCTCAACGAAATTCTTTCTATCTGAAAGCTCCCTGTTATTTGCCGCCCAAGCGTACAGGCGCTTTGCATCCAGATCGACGAAGAAGGTTCCCCTGCTCAACTTGTTGAAACTGAGAATCTGTCGCAACGCATACCCATCAACAAAAACCTGCTCGCAGCGACCAATGAGGCGATGAAAGTCGTCGTTTGGATGTGTCACAAACCTGTGAGGCCAGTCAGTGCTGAAGATGTTGACGTCGGAATCTTCTTTAAGCCAATCGGTTATGCGGTCTGCTCCCGTCACGATCACGTTTGCCCCTACCGCAGCGTAAAACTTGATCGGTCTATCCGGCAGACCGCTTTTCTCGATAACAACTTTTTCACGATAGATGCCGTTGTGGATAATAACCTTATCCCCCGGCTTAACCAGTGACACAGCTTCGCCGATTGTCCGTACCTGCTGTTCTTTCCCAATGCCGGTCAGCTCCTTTTGCGAAACATGCCACGTCTTGCCCTCCACTCTGGCGCATAAACAGAAGCCCGCCATATACAAACACACGATCCGCATCCGGAAGAAATGTCGATCTTTCATTGCCCTACCATTACCTTTCTGTCTGTTACCAGCCTTACTACAAGAAATAAGCATAGTCTCTGACCTGCTAATGATATACGAAGACCACTACAGATTTCAATCTGTTCTGACGATATCCTCAGATGATTTCCAGACTTTCTCATTGTCACCTACGGCGGTCAAATGACCAAATTCAACATCATCCCACCAGGCATTAGTACTCCAAGTTCGTATTGCGAATCTACCGCCGGGAAGGGGCTGTGGATCCCGTATGTCATGTACGAGATTATTGTTTATATAGTATCGCAAACGTCCTTTCCAGATAGTGGCAGCAACTGAATATTCCTGGTTCACCTCAGAACGGATATCGGACTCGTGCAACAGTTGAAATCCTGGATTCCGGCGTAACCGACTCCATCCGGGACGGCATCCACCGACGAATGTAATAATGTAGTTTAGAAAATCATGATAGTTCTTATACTCTCCTGAGCGACCAAAGCAAGCTAACGAGCCATTTAGCTCGCGCGCGTGCAAGAAGATATTCAGATTGGACGTGTTATTCTCAACTGGTTGTACTGCTTGAGCACGAAAGCGTACGACCAGGTCAGCAGGTAATTCAGGACAGTACCAAATTGTTGCTATGTTCGGCTTTTCGGTATTAGGATTTTGCACCCAGAGTCTGCCTTGGTTAATTTTGACATCACTGTTGCCTTCGACAAACCAGTGAAGTAGGGATTCCTCCTCATCAAAAGTTTCGTGTGCAAGCCACCGGACTTTATAGACATCTTCCCCAAGACACACCTTGTCGATCGTTATCTTTTTACCAGATAGAGACGCACTATATGAGTCTAATTGTACAGGTTGGTTATACTCCATACCTGTTACCTGTGTAGTAGATTGTGCAATATGT
The DNA here is from genome assembly GCA_964559025.1 of uncultured Pirellulales bacterium. GTDB lineage: Bacteria > Planctomycetota > Phycisphaerae > Sedimentisphaerales > Anaerobacaceae > NIOZ-UU13. The sequence goes on from CAZLIO010000018.1 coordinate 13,197, forward strand.
AATTCAAGACAATAGGAACCTGGCATAGCCTCCAAGTAGATACATTTGCCCTCATCTGTTGCTCGGACCATTGTAACATGTTTGTCATTTCTCGTAACTGACCATAATCCAGATTTGAGGCCACAAATAAGCATCTTGGTCAAAGCAGTTCCATCGAGAACAAATTCAGCTCTTCTAAGTAATTCGTCGGCGCTCCCAAAAAGAACCGCAATATTAAGAACTTGGACCCCGATTAGACTTTCACTTTTGATTTTATGGACGGACGGCCCCTTAGATACAGTGTCATCCATCATAGTCAATACGTGCAGGAAGGTATCAGACTTGGCAGGTTGTTCGGGTGATATCTCAATTCTCCAATTACCAGGCTCAGCAACTCCGCCCTTGCTTGTAGCGAAGTTCCTTCCGATGCTTTCGATCCAAAACTCTTTACCAGGACCACCTACTTTCGTGATATTAACTTTCTCCGGGACCAGGCTCTCGACGACGAGCTTGCCTGCATATGTGTCTTTGCCTGTGTAGTTTTTGCTGTTTCGGACTATGGTTACCGTTCGTCCCTGTATCATCGGCTCTTGAATGGAATGCAACAGCCAGGTTTTTTTGAACGAAGCCTTCGTAGAGACAATCCGATCAAAAACGACAAGCATACAAGGCCATACTGAGTCACGCATGTTGAAAGTAACCAGGCCGCGTGTGACATTATTGACCTTGGATGAAGAATATGCTTGAGTAATGTCCCCTGCGATGTAGCTGTAAACTGGTATCGTGGGATTGGGGCCGAATTCGTGGGCGGTTACTCTGCCCATCCTATAGTCATTTCCAAGAAGAGTATCCAAATCCCTGGGGTGGTCAGCCCCGTTATTCGGCCATCGCTGGCCACCATCATTAACCGAACCTTTTGCCATCTTCTCCGATGGATCATAAATCAACAGTCCGTTATGGGCGACAGTCTGATGATGATAGTGTAGCCAGTGGGGGCTGCCGTAAGGCTGGTTCTGTCCCTGATAAAGACCTGAGGCTATTGCCAAGGGGCCGCGATAATAAATCTGGAAGGTGCCAAAATCCTTGCGCTGGTGATTTCCAAAGAAGTACTTACCGATTCGCATGTGGATAACCGCGTCTCTGCTTTCAGGATCTAAGCCCATCCGCCACCCGGTACGAGCAACCATCTCACCCATAGGCTCAGGGAAGTATTTTGATAGAGGTAATTCTCCAAGTGGGCGTTTCTCTAAGCCGGCTCTTCGAAACAGTAGTGCGAATATCAGATCGAAAAATGATGGCTGACTATAGAAATCCGAATCAGCCATCTCCAGCAAATAAGGATCCTCGTAGTACGTACCGGCCAAAAGCATCAGTCGTCGCTTGGAATTGCTCCTGCCGCTGCAGTCATAGGTATCTCCGCTTCTGAACTGCTGACCATCCGGCCGCAGATGATACAGAAGCTGATAGGCCACAAATTGCTGCTGTCGTGTGAACACGTCGCCTGCACCGATTCGCCGAAATAACCAGCTCGCTAGCAAGTCGTGCTGGAACCTGGTGGCGATGTAGGAATCACCTTGGTGATGCATGTGGGCGGAGTATAGAAAATTACGAACGGGTACAAATTTGGTAAAAAACAATTGCGCTGCAGCATCAAACATCTGAGGCGACTCATTATAGATTGCCAAACCCGCCGGTAACTGGTCCGTAAGCAGCCAACCTTCGGTACCATGACCAACTACGGCGTGGCCCTTTGGATTAGCTGGGTACCCAGGATGATGAGAAGCAGCGATACGCTTAAATTCTAAGATGAACTGATTCTTCTCCTTCGGTAATAGCAAGTCATAGCACCAATCATATACACAGGCTCCCCAATGCATAGCATTATTGGGTGTTCGAGCATCAGTACACTTCTTAAGCTCACGTAGAGCATTTGCAATAGCGGTACGACCCTTTTCCTTCTGGCCAGTGGTGAGATAGACAAATGCCTGACAAAGTGGGTGCCTGCTCTCTCTAACAATTGCCCAGGAAACTGTAAATTCCGGCGAATGTAGTTTTGCCTTTATCTCTGGTATATCATTTGGCCTTACATAAACTCGTGGATGGCCCTTGGGAACTATAGAGGTTTTGATGTCAGTGCCCAAAACTGAGGATATAGCCAACGCAAGAAATAAGACAATGAAAGAGATAGTTCTTGTAGTAGATGTCATAGGAATCCCTGCTAATTTGCATTAATCACCGGACAACTTATTTAAACCAAAATCCGCAGTACATAGCTAACATAACTATGGCTGCGTTGCTTAAATGCTCGGAGCAGTCGAATCTGTAGTGGACTGATGTTAACTTTCCTTGCCGGGTTAATTTGTTCAATCCCATATCATCTCCTGATATGCTCCGTATATGTATTAGTATATTCTACCTTATCCTCCTGAATCGTGCAATGTTCTGCGATTCGGGATAGCGTCAAGTATTATGTGCAAGCAATGGCCGCCTATGAAGACCATAAACTCAAATACTAAAATCCCTGTTCCCATAATTTTTTTGAGGCATCCTCGTTACGATATGTCAGCCGGTTTTGCTCAGCCTGTCGAACAATCCGCGTATCGTCCTTGCATGCCCGTCTCACATTTCCTTACTTGGCTGTTGTGTATGAACCTGTAATGAAGAGAGACTTTCGCTTTCTGCCAATAGATATTGTGGACTTCCTGTCAACTCCAAAGACAAGATGCCGTTTTCGCCCTTTATCTCCTTTTGGTTTCCAAAGATATCCAGAAGTGTAAGGTGGATGTCGTCCGGAGCAAGGAGCTTCTCATAAGTGGAAATAACACTGATGCCAAAATCGCTCTCTCCGGAAGAATAGTGCCGCTCTGCTGAACTTCGAGGTATTACTCCAACACGAAGCTCTTTTTGTCTCAGAAGCCCGCTGTTATTGAGAAGGGATACAGAAAGGAAATAGATTCCTTTGAGATATGGTGCTTTCACTTGCTGATTTAGAGGTTGACCTTTCTCGAAAGAGGAGATTACCCGCCTCCCCTTTTCCACTTCCCTTCCTTGAAAGTCTTTTATGGTATACACGAAAGATAGCTCTTGATTATCCGCTTCAGATAGACTGAAAGCTATCTCGATAGCTTCTCCAGGGAAGAAGATATTCCCCTTTTTCTCAACAGCCATCAGGGAAACAAATGTTTCAGTTCCTTCCCTATCTGACAGTCCCAAGCAAGTTATTGACAGGCAAAAGCCCAGAAAAGGCGCTACTATGAGCAGACACGAAAAGGCAGATAATGCTTTTCTCATAGCTCTATCTCCAAATGTGAAATTCTACTCTAAAATATCACCATTTCCTGATATGAGCAAGGCGAAAAGAGGAACTTGAAAGATAGAGAAGATTCTGGTGAATTTATTGACAACATACTCGATAATTACAATGTCGATCCGGGGAGAGTCTACCTGACCGGCCCGAGCCTTGGCGGATACGGCACATGGAACATGGCAATGATGTATCCGGAATATTTCGCAGCGATAGCCCCGATGTGCGGAGGCGGTATTGTCGACGAAGCCCACAATCTGAGGAATATGCCCGTCTGGGTATTCCACGGTGCAAAGGACAACTCCAATCCCCTGGAAAACAACCGGCGTATGGTTGACGCCGTAAAAGCTGCCGGCGGCGATGTAAAGTTTACCATATACCCGAACATGGGACACGATTGCTGGACAGCCAGCTACAATAACCAGGAGCTGTATGACTGGTTCCTGTCCCATCGCAAAGTCGGCAGGAGGTAGCCTGATGGCTAGTCGGACATGCCGCTTTCGTTTTGCATAAGGCATTCATCGGTACGCCTGCTTACCGAACTCCACTAAGGGTCTTTCGGGCTCTCCGCTTGGTGCCATCGTTCCTTGATTTCTCAGCCACCGTTTTCAGCACCTGCCGGCGCTGATCCTTGGAAACCCCGCGGACATCTTGGCCAGCAATTCGGACCATGGCCGAATAGGCTTCCTCGGCAACCGCAGAGTCTTCAGCGAGCGTCGTCAACAGCTCCAGGGCACTATAGCTCGGCGCGTCCCCCAAAACAGCGATAGCCCGCCGCTTCTCTTCGGGCCGCTTGATGTGGGACCGCACGTCCTTGACCTTGGCCACCTTTTGTTCGTTGCTGAGTTTCTTATTGCCGCGTATGTACTGGAGGTAACCACGCAGACCCAGCACCTGATGGGACATCTTCTCAGCCGATGTGGCCAACATCAGTAGGGCTTGCCCTGCCTCGTTGTCTTCAGGCCAATTGTTCGGCCAAGTCGATAAGATGCGCACGGCATCGTCTTGAACGGGGGGCTCAGCGCTCTCAATGGCGGATTTGACAGCCGCTAGCGCATCGGGCCCGCCGACGATGGCCAATGCGTGCAGCCCGATCATGTGGAGTTCATTGTCACGGCTCAGCGTCAAGGGTCGCAGGTGCGAAATGCACTTCACGCCGCAACGGCCACTG
>CAZLIO010000019.1:0-17065 GCA_964559025.1 uncultured Pirellulales bacterium
AGAGAAACTCCAAGTTTTTTTTGACACATTAGGCGATTATAGTTTTTATGATACGAGGGATTGTTTAAGAGAAGCACCAACTATAATGGGAGTATAGGGGGATATATTTGCCTGATTTAGATGCTCAAGTCAGAAATGAGGGGGCTCGTATTCTTAGATTATGCAAGGACCTAAGGGAATTCATACTTTCCGGTCAGGCCAGAAAAACTTACCTTGACGAGACAAAAGATTTCTTAGAATACATAAAGCAATCACTGAAAGCCATTGATGAGTTCGTTAGACAAACTATTAATAAGAAAATGGCCCCTCCATTGACAAAGGTAAGCTTGAAAGGATTTGACTTAATTAGAAAAGTACTTTCGTGGATATACATTTTTGTTAAAGAAGCTATTGACGCAGATACACTATCGATACCATATTCTTTAATCCTCTTTCTAAATCATACAGCGAAAGAATTGCAAAAGCCAAAGAAAGTCTCACTCGTAGTACTCGGTAGTTCTAATCTTATGTACTATAAGTACAACCTAAAATACTTTAGTAATTTAACTCGGCACCTTGAATCTACAGTAATTAAAGATTATCCAATATTGCCGGAAGATGTTGGGGTCTTGAAATTTCCATATTGTGCTGCACAAGAGGTCCTTGTGAATTGCATCTTGTTTCATGAAATGGGACATTACATTTATGAAAAGACCAACTTAGAACAACAATTCCTAAATGATATCGGAAGCAACTTAACAAAGTTTGTTCAAGATAACAGAGTAATTGAAAAACTTAAACCTCAAGATCCTCAACTGGCTTGTAATAAGTTGTTTAATTATGTCGGTGGTCTTATGTCATCTTGGGCTGATGAGATATTTGCCGATATTGTTGCCATAAGAATTTTGGGACCAGCTTTTAACTTTGCGTGCTTAGTGATGGAACAATTACTACCTACTGATATCGAGCGAAACAGGAATTTTTCCAGGACGCACCCGGCTGATGACTTTCGATTCAAAATACATGCTAAATGGTTAGGCATCTGGGATGATATAATCAGGAATCGCACACCGGATGTTTTTGATAGATTAAAAAATTGTGAAAAATTAGAGTTCGAAAACAAGGATTTTGGCATAAGCTGCGAACCTCCACTTGGGGAAGATAAGGACCTTAAAGAAAAACTACACACATGGATGTTTGAAGAATTTAAAAAAATGGTCGTGAAAGTGGAGAAAGAAGTATTATCTAAGACTGCTGACCAGAAACCGATTAGCGATTTTAATAAAAATAACAACGAAAGTAACGACAGTCTTATTACAACAGCGCTTGAACATGGTGTAGTCCCTTCAACTGTTTACGATAAGAAGAAACAGAAACGCCACCCAAATCCAACAACTATACTGAATTCCGGTTTTTTATTTTATCTTGGAGGTATGGATGCACTACTTGAAAGAGTCAAGAGCAGCGATTCCGATATTGAAAAAAGGATGAATTACGAAAAGCGACTCAATCAATGGTTAGCAAAAGCAATTGAAGATTGGCAGATTTTATTAATGGAAAATAAATTGTGAGTGTTTTATCGAAGAAAGAAATCGAAGTTCGACTAAAAAAGTCTCCGGAGGATTTAGAGAGCATTATCATTACACCTCTTTTGGATGAAAAATTTGATCATGATTCTGTTGATTTGAGGTTGGGATGTTATTTTAGGGTACCTGCGGTCAGTACCACCGAATGTGTCAAGCCTTATCAGGATACAGTAGAACATTATCCCGAATTAGTTCATAAGCCGTATGGGCAAGATAGAGAAGTTAATACACTAATTCTTCAGCCACACCATGCCGTATTAGCAAGCACGCTCGAGTATATAAAAATGCCAGGGGATGTATCAGGGCAAATTTTGACCAAGTCTTCTTGGGCCAGACTTTTTATAAGCATTGCTTCCGCTCCGTGGATTCATCCATTTTACAGGGGATGCTTGACCTTGGAAGTTACCAACCTTGGAAATGTTCCTGTGGCGTTGCCTGTAGGAAAGCCAATGGCGCAGTTGGTATTTATAAAACTGGAACTGGAAGATGAAGACAAAATTAAAAAAGATGTAATCGAAGGTTCATATGCTGGTGCTGTTATGCCCGAAGCACCTAAGTTTAAAGCATAATGATTCTGCAACAATTGCTTGGGGGTAGGACATACAAAGCTTTCGATTTTTTGTTTGACCACCTTCAGTTAACCTTCGGCGGGACTTCGCTCAAATGGAATTCTCGATTTTCGCTATGCTAATTTTCTCTGTCACTTCGTGGAGACCCATTCGACTGCGCTCAGGGCAGGTCCCACTCTACCTCTGTCGGGGCCAGTGGTCGGGGGGGAAGAAGAAAGCAAACATGAAATTCGCACACCAGCTCTTAGTTCTGTAAACGGGCAAGCTCGTCCTTGCACATCTTTAACTGGCCGGGGTCGGTGAGCTTTTCACACGCGGCCTGGAGGTGCTTTATGGCCAGCTTCGGCTGATTGAGATAACGGCAATACAATATACCCAACATCAGCTCGACCTGCTCGGCGTATTCATACGTGCTGTAATGAGTTAAAAACTGCTCGTAGGCCCGTGCCGATTCGGTATGTTTGTTATCGCCGGCGAGCTGGTTGGCAATATCCAGCAGATTCTGGCGGGGCAGAATCTGCCCACTGTCGTGATTCATCAGGTCCAGATAAAGAGCGGCGGCGGCGGGCAAATTGCGTTCGGTGATACGCCTGCTAATCTCGTTACGAAGCTCCCGGGATTTCTCATCTTTTTGTTGTTCAGCGGGGCTTTTGACCTCTTTTACCTTTATCCGCCTGTTTTCCGCCCGGCCGGCGAAAGGGTCATAGCCGGTCGATACCGCATCACGATATACACGCCGCCGATTCCATTGCTTTAGCATAGCCCACAAGTCGAAAGTGCCGGTGCTGATTAAGCCGGTCGCGAGCATAACTACCATAGCTGTGATGCCGAAGGCGTATCCCGCCAGATGGGCGTCATAGGCAACGTATGCTGTACGCTGGGCGATTACGTTATCGATTAAAATCATTTTGAAGCCGATAAAATATAACGCCGGAATTTCTATAATGCCAAAGAAGATTAACCAATAAAAGACGGATATTAAGGCCTGGGGAAACAGCACTAAGTAAGCGCCGGTCACGGCAGCGACGGCCCCGCTGGCCCCGAGGACATCGGCCCCGCTAACCAATGTATGGCCTATACCGCTGAATACGGCACCGCCCAAATAAAAACACAGATACCCGATATTACCGAGCTTGTCGTTGACATTATTACCGAAGAGATACAAAAAGAACATGTTTCCGAGAATATGCCAAAAGCCGCCGTGTAAAAAGGCGTAGCTTACAAACTGCCACAGCTGCGGCCGAACGCCGGCGAGCATAAAATGCTGCACCCAGGGCCGAAATTCCAGATGACCTGTTATGGGGTTTTGTTGGTATTCCAGAAAAAAAATGAACACATTGGCAGCTATCAGCGCGTAATTTGCGTATGGTGTGCGTCTTAGGCGAATACTTGTCCGATAAGGTATTATTATCATAGTTCGACCACTAATTTAGGAGAATGATTAAAGTCAAAGGATGGCTTATTTTAATGGCAATAAGCAGACATGACAAGACATAAAAAAAGGACGGCAAGCACCGTCCTGTTCCGGAAAATTGAGCCTTACGAACCGTTTTCCCGCCCTGCGGAAAACACCAACGCCTGGCAACTCTTCGACAGCCAACCGGTTTCCCCCCCAGCCGGCAAGTCTTGTTCTCTAATAAAAATATAAGAATAAAACCCTGCAAAGCCAAACATTCCGGCAAAAAAAGACTTTATTTTTTCTCGGATTGTTGTTAATCAGTTGTTTCTATAGCCCGTCGGAAGGCCTGTGTTTTCAAGGAAAGATAAAGCAAAGTAAATGAGCATTGTGAAAGTCCGATAGAAGAGAATAGTGCAAATGAACAAAGACGTAATAACAAAACGCATCAGGGCGATTCGGCGCGAGCTGAATAAAAAGAAGATAAAGTGCCTGATAGTAACAAAGCCGGCCAATGTAACTTACACGACCGGCTTTATGGGCGAGGATAGCTGGGCGGCAATTACCAAAGGTAATGTCTATCTTCTAACCGACAGCAGATACACCGAACAGGCCCAGGGCGAATGTCCCTACTGCACCATAATTGAGCGTTCCAATTCCATGTCTGAATTAGCAGCTAAACTGGTACAAAATCTAAAATCAGTAAGAACGGTAACTGTTGAAAAGTCAACCTCGCTGGCGGAATTTGAAGCGTTGAAAAAGCACGTCAAAGCCCGGTTCAGGTCGGTTGCAAATGTTATTGAAACCGTCCGCAGCAGTAAAGACAATACAGAAATTAAGACCATCGAGGCCGCTGCTTCAATAGCAGCTCAAGCCCTCAAGCAAACCCTGCGGTACATAAAGCCGGGCGTAACCGAGAACGAATTGGCCGGCATGCTCGATTTTCAAATTCGCAAACTCGGAGCGACGAACAGCTTTGCGACAATCGTTGCCTTCGGCCCTAATGCCTCGCGGCCCCATCATCAGCCGAGCAGAAAGAAACTCAAACAAAAAGATACCGTCCTGATTGACTTCGGGGCTAAATACAAGGGCTATTGCAGTGACATTACCAGATGTTTCGCGGTTGGTGGGCCGAGAACTTTCTATAAAAAGGTTTACGATGTTGTCGAGCAGGCCCAGGCCGCTGCGATACAAATGATAAAGGCCGGCGTCAAAATTAACCGGGTCGATGCCGCCGCCCGGGAGGTAATCGACAAAAACGATTTGCCCGTTTACGGCCACGGGACAGGGCACGGCCTCGGCCTGGAAATTCACGAATCACCTTTCCTCAAAGTCGAAAGCAAGGGCAGACTCAATGCCGGCCAGGTAATTACGATTGAGCCGGGCATATATATTCCCGGCAGACTGGGTGTGCGAATAGAAGATGATGTCCTCGTAACCGAAACCGGCTACCGCATATTAACCCGTCGTTGTCCACATTCACCTCTGCTGCTTAGCCGCAAAGATTAAATATTTGTTTACCCGCTAAACGCAATAAGCTATAATAAAACTTGTTCGTAACCCAACTTTAGAATGGAGGTCATTATGAAAACGAAATGGGTATTTCTGTTATTCGTATTAGTGTTTTTCTGCAGTATCCCGGCGGCAGTCGGCCAGGTGCGCTCTGTTATAAGTAAGACAGCAACTTCTAACGAGGTGCGGTTTAGAAAAATCGTCGTGGACAAAATCTTCCGCGCCGAGGGAGTTGCCGTAGGGGATGTCAACCACGACGGCAGATTGGACATCCTTGCGGGTGATGTATGGTATGAAGCACCGAAATGGGAGATGCACGAAGTCCGTCCCGTTGGCCAATACGATGGGGCGAAGGGTTACAGTCAATGCTTCATTAACTTTGCACAGGATGTAAACGGTGACGGCTGGGTCGATTCGATTATTATCGGGATGCCCAGCGAGCCTTGCTGGTGGTATGAAAATCCCAAGAACAAGCCCGGCCATTGGAAGCAGCGAATGGTTGTCAATAGCGCCTGCAACGAGACGCCGATCTTCGTTGACCTGCTGGGTAACGGCAACCCGGTATTAGTTTTCGCCGTTCGTCCAAAAGGTTTGATGGCCTGGTTCAGCGTGCCGAATGACCTTGACGGCCTGTGGGATATACACAATATTGCTGCCGGCCCGGATGCACCAGGGACGAAAAAGTACAGCCACGGCCTGGGTGCAGGCGATGTCAATGGCGACGGCCGAAATGATGTGCTTATCAAAGAAGGATGGTGGGAAGCGCCCCGCGACCGAACTCAGACCAACTGGGAGTTTCACCCCGCCAATCTCGGGCCGGATTGTGCTGATATACTCGTCTATGATGTGGATGATGACGGCGACAGCGACGTAATTACCAGCTCGGCCCATAATTACGGCATCTGGTTTTTCGAGCAGCTGCCTGCCGACGGCTCGACGTTCAAGCAGCACGTCATTTCCGAAAAGTACTCCCAGTCGCACGCAATACGGCTCGTTGACATGAATGGTGACGGTATTAAGGACCTGGTAACAGGCAAACGTCACTTCGCACACCAGGGCAAAGACCCCGGAGGAAAAGACCCCGCTATGCTGTATTGGTTCGAGCTGCGCCGTCCCCAAAAAGGCAAAGTCGAGTTTACTATGCACGTAATCGATGATGACTCCGGCGTTGGAACACAGTTCGAAGTCGTCGACCTAAATGGCGACGGCAGGCCGGATATCGTTACCTCAAATAAAAAGGGTGTTCATGTCTTTCTGCAACGGCGCCAAAAAGCGTCCCGGCGCCAAAGATAACGGACAACAGAAATGACTGAACACTAATCAAAAAAACTCTTTTCAATAATCCTTAATAGGTTTCCTCCTTATCTAATGCTCTGATCGGCCTAACGGCGCTCTTCAGCCGCAGCGATCAGCTGTAGGCTGAAAGAGCCTTGTTAGGCCATACTATCCAAATTCTTTGAACTGCTAATCCGATTGGTTGCCTCTCGCAAGACACGCCGCAATTCTATTGCGTATTTGAACTGACGCCCTCCCACAAGGGCATCCTCTGCAGACGAGGGAAAGAACCATTTTGTATTCCGATTTTTCTCCTGAGGATTTTGTGTATTTTCACTTCTAATAGGAAGGTATGTATCTTAATCGCAATCCCTTTTATTTTCCATTCCTTCTTCTCGTGAAGATATGTCGTTAGCGATTCATGCTCTATGTCACCAGTGGCCCCAGTCTCCACAAAGGCTTCCCTTTCCGCAGCGAACCATCTCTCTTCTTCCGTTCCAATGTTTCCTTTCGGGAAAGACCTTCGTCCTCCTGTAGTCCTGACCAAAAGAAACTGTATGGAGTTAATTACTAGGCTGTAACAAATGGCAGCAACTTGTTACAACGGTTGTGAATCTTCCGAGTCAACCTTTTTCAATTGTGCTTTCTTTTACCCTCGTAATTTTTTGCTTGTCATAATATTTACTTTATTTGATTTATAGGGGATTTACCATTCACCCCGCGGCACAACGATAATCCCGCTGCCCCAGGGCCAGCGGTTGGACGGGGTCTGGAAAAGAGGCCGAGCCCCGAAAACCGGTCCATGTTTTATGAGAGGTTGTTGGAGATTCAAAGTGATATGGTCGGCCCGAGGCCAGGTGTTGTCAACAAAAGGGGCGACCCATATAATAGGAGATGCATCTCTCATTGGCTTAAGAGATTGTGTCCAGATGAGTTTTTGCACCCTACGAGCAAATCGGGCGAGTCAATCCTGATTGCCGGTCACCGAGCAGGTCTGGCTGGTCAGACTGTCTCCCGAGTTGTTCTGGTCGACTGGGACTTCGAGCCCGAAGGCCTCCTGAGGTGCGACCCAACGGTCGAATGCGTGATTATTCCTCCTCTTCGTCCCACTCCTCGTCATCGATCAAGTTGGTCCAAGCTCGCGACTGGCGAGCGCTCTGAATGTGGGTGTCTCTTTCTTCGAAGGTTAGGGCGGAGAAGGCACTGGCGTTTGCGTTGAACTCACGTTCGGTTTCGTCCAGGTGCAACAACTGACGCATCGCCAGGTAGGCTTCGTCGCAAACCCGGTGCAGGGGCGCCGGTTCCTCGGTGGAATCCTCGTCATCGGCGCCAGGCACGATCGTCTCATCATCCAAAATCGCCTTGAGCTTGGAAGCTGCTTTGCGCCGGAGATCAGCCACCGCGTCTGCGACCGTTCTGATCAACCAGGCACGTTCATCGGCCTCCGGGTGGTTAGGGGCCTCCAGCAATGGGACGATGGCGATGTCCTCCACATTGACGAGCAGGTACCGGGCCTTCTCTTTAAGCGCTTCGTCGCTGCCCGCCCAGAGCGTGACGGCGGAGCGAGCAGCTGCCCGCGAATCAGTAACCACCTGCTCGGCGCAGGAATCCAACTCAACCACGTCGTCCGGATCCAGCGTCCGTAGTTTCTCGATAACGGTGTTCCTTTCCATGGGCTATATCCTCCGACACACCTGGTACTTTCTTTTGTCCGGGCCGTTTCTCAGTTTCCGGTTCGTTTGAACAATTGTGTATTTGAGGCATCTTTTCAGATACATGCCATCCGATCGCTTGTTGTACTTCAGCATGTTGATCAACCAGTAGCGCGTCTTGTCAGCATAGGCCGTGTCCGTGGTGAAGTAGGCGAACTGGGGCCCCTTTTCCTGCTTCCACTTTTTGATGGTCGGGGTGAATTGCAGGATGCGCCAGTTGCGGCGCTCCGTGCTGCAGCCGAAATGGCAGAAGACGCGGCACTTGAGGTCCGTGGCACCGATGTCCATGGGGGTGACGTCTGTCCCGTTCCAGTTTGCGTAGAGAAGGATGTATGGCATCGGGCACGTCGCAACCTTCCCTTGGCTTGTCTTGTGCACGTAGTAGCGTACCTTGCCTGTCTTCTGGTTTTTGAACTTGACGTTGAGCTGTATCCTCTTCTCGTAGCCCCAGAACTTGGCGGACGGATTCGAGGGCTGACGATTCCGGATGTATTTGTAGAGATCATCGGGTTTGCTGTCGCTCACGTGGCTCAATCCGCCAAAGGAGAAGCGCCAGTCTGCTGTTGGGTGCTTGGCTTTCCACGCCTTGTAGGAGGCCGATTGGCAGCCCTGTTCCATCCATTCCTGGAGTCGCTTCTGTGCTTCGACTAGTTCTTTCAGCGTGTAGGTCTTCAGCGACTTGCGGGACGCGCCGGCGGGGTTCAGCAGGAGCCGACGCTTGCCTTTGACGTTGGCGGTCGCCTCTGCGGCACTGGTTAGGTATTTGTAGTGAATGATGTCAAGAACGGGCACGCCGATAAATTGGAATCCCATCCGGAAAAGCCCGTCGTCCTTCGTGGGCCGATACCCGCGTTCCCATTGTTCGCCGGGCCCCGTATTGTCACCGAAGCAAGGGCCGCGGCCCCATCTGGCGTGGCCCTCGTACACGACGTGTGCTTTCGGATCCTGGAGGTATTTCTTGAACAGGTCCTTTTTTGTGACGACTTCGATGCGGTACTTGACGTGCTGGTTGCAGTTGGTGTATTCGGCGGTGAAATGACCGTTGCCGTGATCGGTGGGCGGCCGGTCGACGAGTTTCTTCTTCGCCAGGCAGTGCGGCACCATGTCGGCGCGTATTCGGGCGGCGAACTTTGGGTCGCGTTTCTCTAATCCTTGAGCTTTGCGTTCGTGGTCCTTGTTCTGAAACTGGAGGCCTTGGGCGATTACGATCAGGCGGCGCTCGAACTTGGCGTTCAGGCATTGCGGGTTGTGGCGTGACAAGGCCGCGTGTTTCCTCTCCGGTGGTTTCTTGTCCTTATCGGCCATTGATCGCTCCACTCGAGTTTGGCTTCCGACTCAACATCTGTATTGGCTTCTGAGTTCCTGGCGGGTCGGTTCGTCAGGCTGGCCGGTCTCTTCCAAGTCGTGGTCGGCCTGAAAGTCCCTGAGGGCCCGCTCGGTTTCTTCGCCGAGCATGCCGTCTTCCTCGCCGCAGTCGTAACCCAGGTTGTTCAACCGTTCCTGGACACCGGTGAGGGTGTCGATCGGGTCGATAGCCCCTAGCGTGAGGTCAAATTCCAGTTGCTCCGCACCTTCGCCGACGGTTAGTTTGCCGCGCCTGGCATTGGGAGGAATGGCCCGTCTAATGTTGCCGTCGGCGTCCGTTGTTCCTCTTTCTGCCTGGCCGTCGATCTCCAGCACGTAGGGTTCATTGGCTCGCGGGACGTTCTCGTAGAGGACACGGACCTGCAGAATCTCCGGTGTTCCCTTGCGCCTGAACCGGTGCCGCTGTTCCGTGGCGCAGACATCAGTCTTTTCGCGTTTGTCTGGTATAAACACCTGGTCGCCGGCTAACAAGACGTTTGGGTCCTTACGTTCCCGCTTGAGTTCGGCATTCTCCGGGAGATTCCAGATCGTTTCCCAGAAAAAAGCTTTTTCAAAGGCGATACTCCCAATACAATCACCCTGTTTGACTACGTGTTTTGCCATTGCTTCTAATCTTATCCAGGATTTCCCATATACACTTCACCGAACCACTCTTACAAGCTCCAAGTCTCATAATATGGGATTTCCCATTTACACGCTTAAAAAACATAATTTCTCCGTACGACATCAAGGAACTTACCAAAATTACCTTGAACAATCAAGAATTTTCGATTTCGAGACAATTTTTTTTGAAAATTTGCTGCATCGCTGGTGACTTTCACTCCATGAAATTCAAGCTTCAACTTGCGGTCGAAATTGACTCTTAAAACATCCTTTTTTCTTTCACCCATTTGGTATTCCCTTTAATTACGGCCAAAAGTTAATCAAATCCATTCGATAGGCCCTATACTATCAAATCAATATCAAATACGCCACCTTAACACGGGAAATCCGGGCTAATATTTATTTGACTGCCGGACGCAATAAGCTATAATAGAAGCAGTTCACTGGGGGTGGCTTGCCAAAAAGCAGGCCTGAGAAAAAACCCTTTGAACCTGAACAGGATAATCACTAAATATCTGAGAAGCCTGCGTAGGAAAGTGATTGATAGTGAAGTTTGACAGCCACAGAGTGAATCGCTTCGGAGCGGGAGCGATTTTTTGTTTTTAACGGGAAATCCAAGACAATGGCTACACAATTACAAATCGCGCGGACGGGGACGATTACCGAAGAGGCTAAATTTGTCGCCGAGGTGGAAAATGTTGATTCTGCGCTTATTCGCGATGAGCTTGCGGCCGGCCGGCTGGTAATACCCGCGAACAAGCTGCATTTGAAAACTAACCTGACGCCGACAGGTATAGGCCGGGTGCTTACCACAAAGGTAAATGCAAATATCGGCACAAGCAGCGTCCGCTGCTCGATAGAAGCCGAAATCAAAAAGATGAAGTCGGCACTTGCCGCCGGCGCCGATGCGATTATGGATTTGAGCACCGGCGGCAACCTTGACGAAATCCGCCAGAAGCTACTTGCTCAGTGCCCGGTACCTTTCGGAACGGTGCCAATCTACGAAATGATAAAGGACAGAAATGTCGAGGACATAGACAACAAAATAATTCTGGAGATAATCGAAAAACAAGCCAAACAAGGTGTTGATTTTTTCACGATTCACGCCGGCGTCTTAAGGGAGCATCTGCCCCTGCTTGAGAACCGGGTGGCGGGTATCGTCAGCCGGGGCGGGGCGCTATTAGCCAAATGGATGCTGTACCACAACAAACAAAATCCCCTGTACGAAATGTTCGATGATTTATGTGGCATATTGGCTGAGTATGATATTTGTTTTTCTCTTGGCGATGGTCTTCGACCCGGTGCAATCGCCGACGCTACCGACGATGCACAAATAGCAGAATTAAGGACGCTCGGCGAACTTACCGTTAGGGCCCAGGAAAAGGGCTGCCAGGTTATGGTCGAAGGTCCCGGGCACGTGCCGTTCGACCAGATACAATATAATATGGAAATCCAGCAGCAGATTTGTCACGGTGCTCCGTTTTATGTTCTCGGCCCTCTGGTAACCGATATTGCAGCCGGCTACGACCATATAACATCAGCGATTGGCGGAACTGCCGCTGCCTTTTACGGCGCATCGTTCTTGTGTTATGTCACTCCCAGAGAGCATCTGGGCCTACCCGATGTGGATGACGTCCGGGCCGGCGTAATTGCGACAAAAATCGCCGCCCATGCCGCCGATGTTGCTCGCGGCTTAAAAGGCACTGCCGAGCGGGATAAAAAGCTGAGTATTGCCCGGACGAATCTTGATTGGAAAACGCATCTGGCCGAATCGCTCGACCCGCAAACGGCCGAAAGAATGCACCGCCAGGCTTGCAAAGAAATTGGTGTAAAGGAATTACCATCCGCCGATTACTGCTCAATGTGCGGCAAGGCCTGGTGTAGTGTCAGGATAAACAGAGAAATCCGAGATGCTATAAAAGCCGGGAACGCCGGTCGGTAAAATGGTGAAACTCAGCTTTAGCCGAGTCCGATCGTTAAAAAGCGGGCACAATTTTTCGAGATGACATATCTTTAGGTGTAAGCAAGAACGAGAGACGAATAATGGGTAAAGGTAAAATCCTGATAGTCGAGGATGACCGCGATATTGTCGAGATGGT
Organism: uncultured Pirellulales bacterium; assembly: GCA_964559025.1. Lineage (GTDB taxonomy): Bacteria > Planctomycetota > Phycisphaerae > Sedimentisphaerales > Anaerobacaceae > NIOZ-UU13. The sequence continues at coordinate 12,097 of CAZLIO010000019.1, forward strand.
CAAGTACAATCTAAATGAGGAAGGATTTGAGACTGTCCCTGCTTTCGATGGGGAAGAGGGGATTGAATTGGCCAGGAAAGAACGGCCGGATTTGATTATTCTCGACCTGATGCTGCCTGTTATAGACGGCTTCGAAGTCTGTAGAATCGTTAAAAACGACCAGGTAACAACGGATATACCAATTATTATCCTGAGTGCAAAATCACAAGAGACAGACAAAGTAGTGGGTTTGGAATTAGGTGCGGATGATTACGTAACAAAACCTTTCAGCCCAAGAGAATTAATCGCAAGAATTCGGGCAATTTTGAGAAGAGGTCATGAACACCGGCCCGCCGAAAAGATAGAAAGAGGAGATATTGTCATAGATGGTGCCAGGCATAAGGTGACCGTGAGCGGAGAAGAAATTTCGCTGACTTTTACGGAGTTTAAGCTTCTGGAGATTATGGCCCGAAGGCCCGGCGTTGTGTTGTCAAGAAACCAAATTTTAGATGCAGTTTCGGGTGGCGATGCCATAGTTTGTGACAGGACAGTCGATGCACATATTAAATCATTGAGGCAGAAATTAGGGCAGGCCAAGAATTACATCGAGACTATTCGAGGTGCCGGTTACAGATTTAAGGAAGTATAGATGAGAATCAAAATCATCTGGAAATTCTTCGGCGCATTTGTACTTTTGACTATTATAGCGGTTTTCGTATTAAACTTTTTTGTAAGCTTAAAACTGCAAGACCGCTTTGAACAGAGGATTTCTGAGCAGTTACAAAGTAATGCTGTTTTAGTCGGCGAGATTCTTAAGGAGGATTTAATTGAGGGCAGGGGTGAAGATATTCAAAATAAGACTAAGGCTTTGGCTGATAAATTAGATTTGAGAATTACAGTCATTGACAGGCAGAGCAAGGTCATAGGGGACTCGGAAACCACTCCATCCCTGATGGAAAGTCATGATGACAGGCCTGAATTAATAAGGGCTTTTGAAAACGGTTTTGGCCAGAGTACCCGGTTCAGCGATACTTTGAATTATAATATGAAGTACGTTGCCGTGCGTGTAAATGATGGTGATGAACATTTGGGGGTTGTACGTTTTGCCCTGCCGCTTTCCGAGGTCCAACTTCAAATACAGACTATATACAGAGTGGTATTGTTGGGAGCATTCGTTGCCATTGTGATTGCCCTGACAGCAGCATATTTTATTTCGAGGAGCATAATTTCTCCCATTAGCCAGATGCAGATTGTAGCTCAACGAATTGCCAAAGGAGATTTCAGCAGGAAGGTAAAAATTAAGAGCAGAGACGAACTGGGCGAATTAGCAAAATCATTGAATATCATGTCCGAAGAGATGCAGCAAAAGATAGAGAATCTTAAGCGGATGGACAGTGTAAGGACGGATTTTGTTGCCAATGTATCGCACGAGCTTAAGACGCCTTTGACGTTGATTAAAGGTTACATAGAGACGCTGGAAGATAGAGCGATAGATGATAAAGAAAAGGCAAGCAAATTCGTTTCGATTATTAAGGAGCACACAAGCCGGCTTGAAAACATAATAAACGATTTGTTGAGCCTGAGCGAACTCGAGCTTTCCAGAAACTCGATAGAAAAAACGGAGTTTGATTTGAGGCATCTTATAGATGAGGTTGCGATGGGATTCGGTCATGCTCTTGATGCAAAGCAGCAAACATTGGGTATAAATCCGCAAGGCAATGATTTCAGAATTACAGCTGACAGAGATAAAATTGAACAGGTTTTTGTAAACCTGATAGATAATGCCGTAAAATACACCGAAAGTGCCGGTCGTATTAATATTTCACTTCTTGAACAACAAGATGCAATTACCGTTACTGTTGAGGACAATGGAATCGGGATAGCAAAGGAACATCTCGATAGAGTTTTTGAGCGATTCTATCGCGTTGATAAGGCCCGTTCACGTGAGCTTGGGGGGACCGGATTAGGCCTGGGAATAGCAAAGCATATCGTCCTGGCACACAACGGCAAAATAAATATCGAAAGCCAAATCAACGAGGGAACAAAGGTCTTTGTAACACTTCCAAAAGGATAGAGAGTTTTTTTTAATCTTCACCAATTTTTCACATTTTCTTCATATTCCCTTCATATTGAATGCGTATACTCTCTTTAGGATTAGGCAAAGGGACGCATTATGAAGAATATAGTTAGAACGTTCTTGAAAATATTCTCCGTGGTCATATTACTCTATTTGTTCTTAGTAAGCATCGGCCTGATGGGTGCGGCATTCAAAGGCTTTGGCAAGGGTTTTGCGGAGAATTTAATCAGGACGACTTCCAATCCTTTTATCGGCTTGTTTATCGGCATACTGGCGACCAGTATAGTACAAAGCTCATCAACCACGACATCGGTGGTTGTAGGAATAGTAGGTGCAGGTGGGATTACAGTGAGCAACGCAATACCTATAATTATGGGGGCCAATATAGGAACTACTGTAACGAACACGCTCGTGTCTTTGGGGCATATCAGTCGCAAAGACGAGTTCCGAAGAGCCATAAGTGCAGCAACTGTACACGACTTCTTTAACCTAATATGTGTGTCCATCATGTTCCCGCTGGAGCTGGCAACGGGCTTTCTTGAGAAATCCGCCACTTTGATGAGCGCATTTTTTCAAGGCATTGGCGGAGTCAAATTTACCAGTCCGGTAAAATTAGCTACAAAACCGGCAGTGAACTTTATCCACGAAATTGCTCTTTTTTTGAGTGGTTCGGCATTGGCAAGCTATATACTGATGTCGATTTTTTCGATGCTTCTACTGTTTTTCGCCCTTTATTTTATTGTCAAGGTTATGAAATCGCTGGTAATAAACAGAGCAGAGATTATTCTGGATAATGTAATAAGCAGGAGTGGTTTATTAGGGCTTTTTGCGGGATTGTTTTTCACCATTATTGTTCAGAGCAGCTCAATTACTACTTCCCTGATGATACCTCTTGTTGCCGCAGGCATTCTTACGGTCGAGGCCGCTTTTCCAATTACTATCGGAGCTAATATTGGAACAACTACTACGGCTATTCTGGCCTCCTTTGCCACAGGAAATATTTCGGCCATCATCATTGCATTTACTCATTTCCTGTTTAATCTAACAGGTACTTTGTTTATTTATCCGATAAAGTTCTTTAGAGTCATACCTATAAATCTTGCAAAAGCTTTCGGGGATTTGGCAGCTGAAAAAAGAAGATACGCACTGATTTATGTCTTAGGCGTGTTCTTCTTTTTGCCGGCGTTGCTAATCCTCATTTCTAAGCTTATTTAAATTAGGAGAAACGCAAATGTTCAGGAATCTACTAAGTTTTTGGAAAGGTAAGGAATTTTTGGCTCAGGTCTTTGAAGAATTCAAAGACATGCTGGACGACACCGAATTTATGTTCAAAGCCGTTTGTGGCCGCCTTTTAGATAATATCGAGGAATCTGATTTAAAAAAGAAAATCTACGAAATAGACAAGAAGGTAAATCGCTTACAAAAAGATATTCGCAAACGGATTGTGGAACATCTTTCTCTACAGCCTACAGTAAATATAACCGCCTGCTTGTTATTAATGAGTGTGGTAAAGGATGCTGAGAGACTGGGCGATTACGCGAAGAACCTCTACGAAGTAACTGAGCTTTTGGAAAAGCCAATCGACAAAAAATTGTTTAGTGAGTACTTCGGTGATATCGACAAGGATATAATGACGCTGTTTGAGCAAACAAGGGCGGCCTTCATTGAGGCAGACGAAGAGAAGGCCGGCTTGGCATGGGATTATGAAAAGAGAATAGCGAAAGATTGTGACAGGATTGTTGAACAGATAGCCAAAAGCAACCTTTCAGTCAACGAAGCGGTATGTTTTACTTTGATTGCAAGGCATTTTAAGCGCCTGGTGGCCCATTTAGTAAACATTGCCACCTCTGTGATTTTGCCGATAAGTGACCTTGATTATTTTGATGAAAAGAGGGGAGCAGAGTAATTTTCCAAAATTAGCATTACAGATTTCACAGATTATAAAAAGTCCGTGTAATCTGTCTTAATCAGTGAAAGCTCCGGTGCTGTTTGCGGATGTCTGCTTGGCCGTGTCTCTTCGGGAAATCTGTGTTTACGTTTTCATTGAATCCAGCCAGATAAAAGCTATCGGCAGAAAGATGAAGACCGGCAGCCACGCAAAAAATCCAATTTGATAAAAACTACCTACATTAGCCTCCGGGGCGAGCATTCTACAGACAAAGGTTATGATAAAACACGCACCTACCATAGCAAAACTAATCGCAACCGCAGACTTCATCGACTTCGGGTCACGACAAACCAGAATCGGCAGACACACCATAAGCATTGCCAGGTTGATAATCGGCTCGGTAACACGAAAGTGCTTCTGGCTGTAAAGCTGGCGCGAGTCCTTGATTTTTCCCTGCTCCGCCTGCGCTACAAGGGCAGCTAACTGCCGCCAGCTCAACAAAGTTGTGTGCTCGGATTTGAGCCTGACAGGGATGTCCTTCGGAGTAATGTCACTGGCGTACGAAGATATCGGCTGGGGGCCTTTAATGGAACCTTTTTCAATGAATCGCCCGTTAGTTAAATCCCACTTTCGGGTTGCGCTATTGTAAACAGCCTTTTTGGCATCTATCAGGCTAATTACCTCCCAGATACGTGAATTGGCTATCTTACGCCGTCTGATTATAGTCGGCTGGTGCAGTGTTGATGTTTCGACATCAAACCTTGCAGAGCAAATGAGTGAGCCATTGCCGTCGGGGATAAACCATATATCATAGGATTCCTGACCGGGAAGGTCATTCTGGTGGCGCACAAGCTTGTCCGCAAGCGGCGGTATTATAAGTTCCTGGTTTACCACCAGCACACCCGTAAACAGCAGTGCAAGAAACACTATCGGTGCGATTACCCGCTTCAAGCTAACGCCCGAAGCCATCACGGCCACCAATTCATTGTAGCGGACCATCTTGTTGAACGTAAAGGCCGCCGCTA